>JBOGUH010000541.1:0-2959 GCA_050695975.1 Anaerolineae bacterium | reverse complement strand
AGCCTATCTTCCTGGCCAACGCGCAGGCCGACAAGCGCTTCTTGAACAAAGCCTGGAACGATCGCGACATTGCCGCACTGATCGGCGTCCCGCTGCACATTGATGACACGATCGTCGGTGTGCTGCAGGCCTCCACTCGACCGGGCACGCCGGCCTTCGATCCGTCTGATCAGCGGCTGTTGAGTACCTTCGCCAGTCAGGCTGCCGCGGCGATCAAGAACTCCTATCTGTACGAGACCGAACGACGCCGCGCCCAGGAAATGATGATCATCGCTCAGATCATCCGCACGATCTCGTCGTCGCTCGATCTGGACGACACGCTCGACTCGATCCTCTCCTCGGTGCGGCAGCTCATCTCCTACGACCTGGCCGAAATCACCTTGTGGGATCCCGAAGCCGAAGTCCTGCGCACGCGCGGTCGCGGCGCCGATCCCAATTACGAGGAATACAGCCGCACCGCCGGAGGCGTGTACCGTCTCGACCAGGGTTACACTGGCTGGATCGCCAGCCGGCGTGCGCCTCTGCTGATATCCGACACGCTGACCAGCGAAATCAGGCCGGCGATCGACCTGGAGAAGTTCCCGATCCGCTCGCACGTCGGCGTGCCGCTGCTGTCGGCCAACGAGCTGATCGGCACGCTCGAACTCGCCGCCTACATGCCCGGCGCGTTTACCGAGGCTCACCTCGAGACGCTGCGCACGATCGCCGGGCAGGCCGCAGTGGCCATTCAGAACGCGCAGCTCTACCTGGAGTCGCGCCGCCGCGCCGAAGAAGCGGCCGGCCTGTTCCGCGTCGCCAGCATCGCCGCGTCGGCTCTGGAGCCGGATGAAATCCTGCGGCAGATCATGGCCGAAACCGCCAAGCTGATGGGCGCACAGCTGGGCCTCGTGCTGCTGTACAACCCCGAAACACACATGCTCGAAGCACACCCGACTGCGCTGTTCGGCGCGCCGTACGAGAGCGTGCGGGACTTCAAGATCGATACGCGTAAGCCCACCTTCCATCGCAGCGTGTTTCGCACCGGCCGCATTTTGCGCACCGACGATGCGCCGAACGATCGCCGTATCCTCAAAGACTACAGGCCGTACATCGAGCGTTTTCACGCGCGCCGGGTGGTGTCGGCGCCGCTCGTCGTGCGCAATCGGCCCGTCGGCGAAGTGCACATCGTGCGCACCAGCGGCAGCCCGTTCGACCAGGATGACGAGCAGCGCCTGCTGACGCTGGCCACGCTGTTGGCCAGCGTCGTCGAGACGGCCCGCCTGGCCGCCGAACGCGCCGAGCGCCTAAACGAATTGACCGGCCTCTACGAGATTTCGCAAGCGGTATCCTCCCTGGCCGACCTGCCTGAGGTCTACTCGCGGATCACGCGCAGCATCGCCGAGCGTGTCGGCGTCGAATATGCCGGCGTGCTGCTGTACGATCCCGACCGCGAGATGCTGATCAGCCAGCCGCCCTTCTTCGGCGTGTCGAACGACGTCCTCCAACACTACGTGATCCCTGTCCAGCCGGGCAGCCCGGCTCACCGCATCTGGACCGAAAACGATATCTGGATCAGCAACGACGTGCCGAATGATCCGCTGACCCAGGAAGCCAACCTGGATCAGCTGGCACGCACGGTCGGTGTCAAGCGCACGCTGTTGGCCGCGATGACGGTGGGCACGCGGCGCATCGGCGTGATCCAGGTCTCCAACAAGCGCAGTGGCCAGCCGTTCGATGACCAGGACGCGCGGTTGATGTCGATTTACGCGACGCAGATCGCCGCGATGGTCGAGAACGCCCGCCTGTACGTGCTGACCGACGTGCGCTTGCAGCAGCGCGTGGAGGAACTCGCCGCGCTGTCAGCCATCAGCCAGGAACTCAACGCCACTCTCGACCTCGAGCGCATCCTGGACCTGGTGCTGGACGAAGCTGTGCGCGCCTCGGGCGCCACGCGCGGCTCGATCGTCCTGGTCGATCCCACCACCCAGGAGCAAGTCCTGCGCGCGATGCGCGGTTACACTGCGGAAGAAATCGAGCGCGCGCGGATGGTCACGCTGCGGATCGGCGATGGCATCGTCGGCAAAGTCATCGAAACGGGACAGACCAGCGTGGTGGACAACGTTCGCGACAATCTCGACTACGTCCAATTCGCAGCCGAGACACAGTCGGAGTTGGCCGTGCCGATCCGTTACGCGCTCGAAGTCGTTGGCGCGATCAACCTGGAAAGTCCACGGCTGGCCCACTTCCAGCCCGAGCACCTCTCGTTCTTGCAAGCGCTCGCCGCACAGGCGGCCATCGCCCTCGGCAACGCCCAGCGCTACGAAGACCAGATGCGGCGCGGCGAGCTGCTCCGCCGCCGCGCCGAGCAGCTGGCCAACCTGTTCGAGATCGGCCAGGCCTTCCGCAGCGATCGCCCGCTCATCGAAGTGCTCGACGACGTGGTCCACGCCGTTCAGGAAACGGTCGGCTTCAACGTCGCCTTGCTCAGCCTGCTGGCAGGCGACCCGCCCGTAATGGAACGCGTGGCAGGGGCCGGCCTGCCGGTGGCCGTCTTGGCCGAGCTGAAGCAGGTGCGCCAGCCGTGGGAGGCCGTCAGCGCGTTAATGCGCGACGTGTTCCGCATCAGCCAGTCGTACTATATCCCCATGGAACATAGTCTGGTGACCAGCCAGCTCGATACCTGGCCGCCGCTCAAGACCGAGGTCGCCCCGCGCGCGTCCGGCCACTGGCACGAGCAAGACGTGCTGTTCACGCCGCTGCGCGGATCGGGCGATCGCATCCTGGGCATGTTGTCCGTAGACGAGCCGTTCGATGGCCGCGTTCCCGATCGCGCCACGATCGAGACGCTGGAACTGTTCGCCTTTCAGGCCGCCATCGCCGTCGAAAATGCGCGGCTGCTGGAGGACTTGCAGCAGCGCATCGACAGCCTAACGCTGTTCAATCAGGTCAGCCGCAGCATCAGCGCCCGGCTCGATCTGGA
>JBOGUH010000540.1:0-3215 GCA_050695975.1 Anaerolineae bacterium | reverse complement strand
GTTGGGGAGTGGCCAAGTTGGCAAGGCAACGGACTTTGGATCCGTGTACCGGGGGTTCGAATCCCTCCTCCCCAGCTAAACAAGGCGGCTGCCTGCTAGACAGCCGCCTTGTCGCATGTTGTAGGCGCCTAGCGCCCCTCTCCTGACGACAGTCGTCGCGGAGCGGTCGTCAGGAGAGGGGGTTGGAGGTGAGGTCAGACGTTGAGTTCCTGCAGCTGGCCAGTGGCCATAAAAATGATGCGCTCACACAGGTTGGTGGCGCGGTCGCCGATACGCTCCAGGTTGTGCGCCACCCACAACAGGAACGTAGCACGCTGAATGTTCCTGGGGTCTTCCAGCATGTAGGTGAGCAGCTCGCGGAAGACCTGCTGATACAAGTTATCAACCTCGTCGTCGCGGGCCGCGATCTGGTGCGCCGCCTCGACGTCGCGGCTGAGGAAGGCGTCCAGGCTGGCGTGGATCATTTCGCGCGTGACTCTGGCCATGATCGGGATGTCGATCAGCGGCTTGAGCAGCGGCTGGTCAATCATGCGGATCGTCAGCTCGGCAATGCCGGTGGCGTGGTCGGCCATGCGCTCCAGTTCGACCGCAATGTGCGTGGCGGCGATGGTCATGCGCAGGTCGCTGGCCGCCGGTTGCTGGGTGGCGATCAGCGTCAGGCATTCCTCCTCGATCTGGAAGCGGACCTGGTTGATGTGCCTATCTTCGTCGATCACCTGTTGGGCCAGGCTTTGATCGCGGTTCTTGAGTGCTGTGATGGAGCGATCGATAGCAGTCTCGACCATGCTGCCCAGACGCAGGATGTCGTCTTTGATCTGACTCTGCTCCTTCTCCAGCACGCCGCGGATGGGTGTGGTGGTCATGTGCTCCTCCCTTGCTGCTAGCGTTGGGGCGTCACATCGCCCATTCTAGCACTCCCGATCGGGTGGGTCAACCTGGTGTTGAACCTTATTGGCTTTCGTGTTAACCTTACTCTGCGATGGGCACACTTAATCCGAATCTTCTCTCGAAACATACCGCCGCGGTTCTGAACGCCGCCGCGAAATTCATGCCTCTGTTCGGCAAGCGGACGCTGATGCCGGAGAGCGCGCTGCTGGCGCTGATCCGCACGCCCGACACATCGGCGCGCCGCATCTTCGAGAAGATGGCGGGTGAGCGCGCTTTCAAGATCGACGATCTGGATCGCGAAGTCGAAGCGCAAGCCAAAGCGCGCGATGGCCGCCCGGCTGACTTTATATTCAAACTTGAGGGCGGCGGTCAGGTGGAACTCTCCGACGAAATGCTGAAAGCGCTCGACGACGCGCTGTCGATCGCGCAGGCAGCCGACGAGGTGTGGATCGGCAGCGAGCATTTGTTGAGCGCGCTGGCGCAGTCGGGCGTGAGCACGGCCGGCCTGCTGCAAGCGCGCGGCATCACGCCGGGCGCGCTGAGTGGTTACCTGAGCGATCGGGCGCTCAGCCAGCGCATGACGACGCGCGATTGGGTCGCCGAGGCAAAGTCGGGCGCGCTGACGCCTGCCTACTTCCGCGAGAACTTGCTGCGCGAGTTGATCGGCCTGTTGTCGGTCGCCTCACAGCGACACGTGATCCTCGTCGGGCCCCCCGGCGCCGGCAAGCGATCGCTGGCGCACAGCCTGGCGCTGCTGATCGCCGAAGGCAAAGGACCGCCGGAAATCAAAACGATGATCGAGATCTCTGAGCAGGCGCTGCTGGACAATCCGCTCGAAGCGGTACGCGCCGGGATCGCGCAGGCCAGGCGCGGCGTGTTGTTCGTGCCCCACATCGCGCGCTTCTTCGGCGGGCCGGGCCGGGCGGAGTTCCCCCAGGCCGAGAAGGCGATGGCCAAGGCGCTGCTGGACTCAGACCCGATCGTCATCGCCACGGCGACCGAGGGCGACGTCGAGGAACGCCTGAAAAACCAGTCAGGCAAAGCGCACGTGCTGCGCGTGCCGCCCGCGGCGGTTGAAGAGACGACACACATTTTGAATGTGCACACGCCGCACGTCGCGCGCGAATACGGATTGAAAATCGCCGCCGGATCGCCGTCGACGATTGCGACGATGGCGGCGCGCTATCTCACGGCGACGCCGCTGCCCGGCGCGGCGATGCAGCTGCTGCATCGCGCCTGCGCGCTGGTGCGCCTGTCGACGCAGACCGAGCTGGCCTATCGGCCTGAGATGCCGCCCGACGCGACGCTCGATCCCGACGACGTAATGCTGGCGCTCAGCCAGATGACCGGCATTCCGGCCAGCAAACTCGGCGCGGACGAGCGCACGAGATACGCGGCGATGGCCGAGCATCTCCAGTCGCGCATCATCGGACAGGAAGAAGCGGTGCTGGCGGTCAGCCGCGCGGTGAAGACGGCGCGCGTCGGGTTGAAGGATCCCAAGCGGCCGATCGGCTCGTTCCTGTTCCTCGGCCCGACCGGCGTGGGCAAGACCGAACTGGCCAAGGCGCTCGCCGAGTTCATGTTCGGCAGCGAAGACAACTTGCTCGCGCTCGACATGACTGAGTACCAGAACGAGGATTCGCTCAACCGGTTGATCGGCGCGGCGCCGGGCTACATTGGCTACGAAGGCGGCGGGCAGTTGACCGACCGCGTGCGCCAGACGCCGTACACGGTCGTGCTGTTCGACGAATGCGAGAAGGCGCACCCGCGCATTCTGGACGTGCTGCTGCAGATAATGGACGAAGGTCGCCTGACCGACGGGCAGGGGCGAGTCGCCGCGTTCGCCGATGCGGTGATCATCTTGACGAGCAACCTGGGCGCGGAGTTTTTGGTCGATCTGTCGCTGGGCGATCGGGCGCGCGATCTGGCGATGCAGACGGTCAAGCTGCACTTCCGGCCGGAGTTCCTAAATCGGCTGGACGACATCATCATGTTCAATTCCTTGTCGGCCGAGGCGCTGCGCAAGGTGCTCGATTTGATGCTGAAGAAGGAAATGAAGCTCGCCGATGAGCGTGGCGTGAGATTAGAGATTGGGGATTCGGCGCGGACGTGGCTGCTGTCGAAGAACGATCATCCGGAATGGGGCGCGCGCCCACTGCGACGCATCATCCAGAAGCACGTGCGCGAGCCGCTGGCCGACTTCCTTCTCCAAAACAATCCTCCAGCGGGAACGAGAGTCGAGTTTACCGAACGAGCAGGGAGTTTAGTGATTGCGTAGTCCGTATTGCGCGTTGCGTGTTCCGTTACGCAATACGCAACACGTGCTG
>JBOGUH010000539.1:0-3012 GCA_050695975.1 Anaerolineae bacterium | reverse complement strand
GCGATTGGGCGATCCGGCCAACGTGTTGATCACACTCGCCGCCGCGACGATCTTCAGCCTGTCGCCGTGGCTGATCCTTACCATTGTCAGCGGCGCGGTGCTGGCGATCTTGATCCTATTGCGGCTCGACCTCGGCCTGATGCTCGTCGCCTTCTTCGCGCCGTTCTACCTGCTGCCGGCCAACCTGTTTTATCGCTTCTCGTCAATGGTCGAACTCACGCTGCTGATGTGCGTGGTCGCGTGGGGCCTGCGGCGATTGGTCGCCTGGCGCCAGCGAACCACACATCACGCATCACGCATCACGTTTCACGTTTTCGCTGATTCGCTGGCTCGCAGATTCTCCGCGTTAGATTGGGCCGTGCTGGCTTTATTCATCGTCGCCACCCTGTCGCTCTTCGCCGCATCAGCCTTCGAATTCGCGCTGCGCGAATGGCGCATCATCATCCTCGAACCGGCGATCTTCTACACCTTGATTCGATCAAGCAAATTCGATCGGGATGCGGTGTGGCGCATTGTCGATGCGCTGGTGCTGGCCGGCGCGCTCGTCGCCGCCATCGGTTTGGTGCAGTACGCCTTTGACCTCAACCTCATCACCGCCGAAGCGGGGGCACGCCGGCTGCGCAGCGTTTATGGGTCGCCGAATAACGCTGCGCTGTTCCTCGGCCGCGTGTTCCCGATCGCGCTGGCGTTCGCGCTGCTGGGAAAAGGTCGGCGGCGGGCGTGGTATGGATTAGCCATCGTCCCTATCGTCGCCGCGATCGCCCTGACCCAGTCGCGCGGCGCGATCTTCCTCGGCGTGCCGGCGGCGATCCTGGCGATCGGCTTGCTGGCCGGCGGCCGATGGGTGTGGGCGGCGCTCGGCACGTTGGCGGTTGGCGCGGTCGCCGCGATCCCGTTCCTCAACTCGCCTCGCGTCCAGGCGCTGCTCAGCACCGAAGGCACACAGGTCTTTCGTCTCGCGCTGTGGCGCAGCACGCTGACGATGATCCGCGAGCATCCGATCCTCGGCGTCGGCCCCGACAATTTCCTGTATGCTTATCGCGGTCGCTACCTGCGGCCCGAAGCGTGGCAGGAATCCGGCCTGTCCCATCCGCACAACGTCGCGCTCGACTTCGCCGCGCGGCTGGGCCTGATGGGACTGGGCACATTCATTTGGATTCAAGTAGCCTTCTGGCGTATTGCGTATTCCGTATTGCGTGATGCACGCCGCCCTTCGTCACTGAACATTGACAATTATGCATTGATCATTGGTCTAATGGCGTCGATGGTCGATTTTCTGGCGCACGGCCTGGTCGATGCGGCGTATTTCGTCGTCGATCTGGCGTTTGTGTTTATGCTGACGCTGGCGCTGATTCAAAGGATCAAGGATGAGGGATGAAAGATGAAGAAGCTTTTTTCATCCCTCCGCCTTCATCCCTCATCCTTGAGGTAGCCATGTGGATAAGGTTCGTTTTATACGGCCTCGGCGGCTGGTGCGGCGAAATCCTCTTCACCTCGATCCGCGATCGGATCCGCGGCCGCGTGAACGACTGGAAACTCACCGGCGCCACCTACTTGTGGATGTTCCCGATCTACGGATCGATCGCCATCCTCTACGAGCCGGTGCATGACGCTATTCGCCCGTGGGCCTGGCCGCTGCGCGGCATCGTCTACGTGCTCGGCTTCTTCGCGATCGAATACTTCACCGGCTGGCTGCTTAAGAAGCTGACCGGCGCGTGCCCATGGGACTACTCGCGCTGGTCGCCTTACAGCGTCAACGGCTTCATCCGCCTCGACTACGCGCCGATCTGGTTCCTGGTCGGACTCGGCCTCGAACCGATCCACGATTTCCTCGTCCGGCTCACGCCGTATATCCTTCAAGTGTTGAGTACACAGCCTTGACAAGGTGACATGGTGACTAACGCTCACTCGTCACCCCTTCACCTTGTCACCACGTGATTGGAGAGGAAACCATGCTTATCGATCATACCTTCCTCGAACTGCTCCAGGCCGACATCACCACGCTCGACGTCGATGCGATCATCAACGCGGCCAATTCCTCGCTTCTGGGTGGCGGCGGCGTCGATGGCGCGATCCATCGCGCGGCCGGGCCTGAACTGCTCGCCGAGTGCCGAACATTGGGCGGCTGCCCGACCGGCGAGGCCAAGATCACCAGAGGCTATCGGCTCAAGGCGCGCCACGTCATCCACACTGTCGGGCCGATCTATTCCGGTCGCCCGCGCGACGCCGAACTGCTCGCCTCGGCCGTCCGCAGCAGCCTGCGCCTCGCCGACGAGCATCGCCTCACGAGCATCGCCTTCCCCGCCATCAGCACCGGCGCGTACGGTTATCCGATAGTCGAAGCGGCGCACGTCATTCTTTCGACGATCATCGATCACCTGCGTCGCGGCGAAACTGCGCTCGACAAAGTCATCATGTGCCTGTACGATCAGCGCGCCTACCGGGTATTCGAAACCGAACTGCGAAGACTCACATGAATCAAAAGTTCCGATCTAATCCCGTCCCGAGCAGGCTCTTGACCATTCAGCATAGTTCTCACCCTAACCAGGCATAGTCTTCAAGCGTCCCTGTTCAATCTGAAATCGAATGTAACGCTCGTGCACGAACCGTCTCAAGCGACTTCTCGGTGTGCCGCTCGTAATGATAGCCGTCGGCCCACGGCGCTTTCTCGACGAGCAAGTGAACGTGTGTCGGAACGACGCCAATCTCAAGCACCGCGAACTTGCCACGCTTCGCGATCTTGGGCACGGCTTCGCGGAAGTACGCCTCGACTTCGTCGTACACAGCGGGCAAGCGCCTCTGCGTCTGAAACGTGACGTGATAGAAGACGCGCTCTTGTTTGACAGGCTGCCTGGGCATGGTCGGGTTATCTCTCAATATTGTGTTCATCCCAACTAGACGCAGGCCTTAAGCGCCTCGGCTCAATCCGAAGGTCAACTTGACACCTGCGCACGACGCCGGTCGGGATGCCGACACGTCAAATGGTCAGAAGTCGTTTGGGCCCGGATTAGC
>JBOGUH010000538.1:0-2945 GCA_050695975.1 Anaerolineae bacterium | reverse complement strand
CCGGGTCTCACCGCAGAGGCGCAGAGGACGCGGAGAAATAAACAAGAAAAACTCGGCGCACTCCGCGTCGCGGCGGTGAAAAATCGCCAGCCGAACAGGACAAAACTAAATGGTCAAAGCACTAGAGTGCGTTCCTGGCACGGGTCGCAAAAGATTGTACCACACATCGCATCCGCCGGGCAAACGCATGGTACAATTGCGCCGATCGCATATCGCTTATCGCAGATGGCTTATCGCCCACTGAAATTCGCGTTACTTCTGCACGATTAACAACACCTTTGAGAGCTGTTTTCACCGCAGAGGCGCGGAGGACGCTGAGTTTCCCAGAATATGAAAGGTGCTCCCCGCACCGTCCCCGGGGCGGGATGGGGGTGTCGGTAGTAACACCGCCGGGGACGGCGGCTACGAGCGTATTTTCGAGAGAGGCACGGAGGATGCCAGGTTTTCCAAAAATGCTCGCGTCTCCGCGGTGGGATTTTTCGTAATGCCGTTGGGAGGAAAATTGGATAGCGAGCGGCACGTCGAATTGATCGATCCGAGCGTCTTCGTCGCGCCCAGCGCCGACATCGTCGGCCACGTGACGATCGGCGCCGGGTCCAGTGTTTGGTTCGGCTCGGTGCTACGCGGCGACACCGAGCGCATCGTCGTCGGGCAGCGCACGAACCTGCAGGATGGCTGTGTCGTGCACGTCGATGTAGGTTCGCCGGCGCTGATCGGCAACGGGGTCACCGTGGCGCATCGCGCCATCGTTCACGGAGCGGTGGTGGAAGACGACGTGTTGATCGGGATGGGAGCGATCGTCTTGAGCGGGGCGCGCATCGGGCGGGAGAGCATCGTCGGCGCCGGGGCGCTGGTCACCGGCGGAACCATCGTCCCGCCGCGATCGCTGGTGCTGGGGCTGCCGGGCCGCGTCGTGCGCGCGATCAGCGACGAAGAGTTAGAGACAGTGCGCAGAACGGCGCAGCGCTACGTCGAATACGCGAGGCAGTACTGGGCTAACTCCAATACCGCCCAGTGAGTTCCCTGAGCGCCTTGAGCTCATCACGCAGAACTCCGGAAACCGAAGGAACTCTAGGGAACGGAAGGAACTCAATTAGACCGTGTACTCCGCCATATCCTGCGCGACTTCCAGCGGGCCGTCGAAAGCCGCTTGCGCGTCGGCCGCCAGTTGCGCCGGGTCGGCATAGACCTGATAGTGGACGAGGACCAGTTTCTTGGCGCCGGCCCTCGCCGCCATCTGGCCGGCCATCGCTGCGCTGGAATGGCCGGGCGCGGCCCCGGCGGCCTCGTGGATCAGCAGATCGGCTCCGCGCGCCAGATCGACCAGCGCCTCGCAGGGCGCCGTGTCGCTCGAGTACACCGTGACGTACCCGCTGGCCTTGTTCTCGATCCGGATCGAGATCGTCGGCAGCATGTGCTGATTGCGCGAGGCCGTGATGCGGAAGTCGGCGTTGTCCAGCACGACCGCGCCCGGCCGATCGTCGACGGCCTCAAAGTCTACCGGGTAGAAGCGCGGCCAGTCATGCCATTCGTAGGCATCCATCACCGCCCGCAGCCGCTTGGCGACGACGCCCAGCGCGTGGACACGCAGACGATCGGTGCGGCCGAGCAGCCACAATCCCATCAGCAGCAGCGGGAAGCCATAGGCGTGATCCGGATGGATGTGGGTGATGATCACGGAGCGGAGATGCGAATAGGGGACGCCCGCCTGCTCCAAGCGGCCGATCGGGCTGCCGGCGCAGTCGATCAACACGGAGCCACTCGCCCCTTCCAACACCATATACGTGTTCTCGTGCGAAGCATCAGGGACTGCCGCCGCAGTCCCCAGGAGTACCAATCGCGCCATTGTTCGCGCAGACCCCTCTCGGTCAGCGCCCTAGCGCCGCGCCGAGCAAGATCGGTGTAATGTGCACTTCAACCACAGCCGCTAAGATCAGCAATGGCACAACGACGAACACCAGCGCTTTCAGGTAATCGGCCAGCGCCAACAGCCAGCCCTCGCCCAGCGTCATCTTGGGTGGGTGGGCAATGATCGCCGCCCCCAGCCGAAGGCCCAGTATCGACGCCAGCCACACGGCTGTCACTTCGAAGATACCATGCGGCAGAATGCCTGCGGCCAGCAACGTGAAGGGATCGTTCCCGGCCACGGCAGCCGCGCGGGTCACCACAAACGCGACGAGCGCGCTGTTCATCAGCGGCACGACCGCCGGGATCACACCGAACGTAAACACTCCGACCGTGCTCGACACCAAGACCACGCGCAGGTTGTTGGCCAGAATAAATTGAGGCGTGAGCGACCCGGCGTCGGCGTTGAAGCTCACGTCGGCCGGCTGGAACTGGGCGAAGACCCATCCCGCGAGCAGCCCGACGCCGGTCGCGACCAGCACCGCCCACGCTGCGTAGGCAGCCCGGCGGACGATCGCCGGCAGGTCGCGGCGATAGATGCGCCACAGCGTCAAGCGCTCCGGCTGACCCTTCGGCTCAACTTGCTTGAAGAACCTGACGAACGTACGCCACTTTTCTTTAAGGTTGATCGTATCGAAGTCGCGGCCCAGGAGTTCCTCGCGATCGAACAACTGCACCCCCATGCGCACTAAAATCAGATCGACGACGATCAGTGCGGCGACGAACAGCCACAGCACGTCGTAGCGCCCCCAGAACATGATGATGCTTTCGGCCTGCACCAGCAGCGCCATGGGGATGATGATAAATGAGGCGAGGAGATTGGCCGCACGCGTGCTCGTCGTCTGGCTGGACACGACCACCGCGCCCGACACCAT
The DNA here is from genome assembly GCA_050695975.1 of Anaerolineae bacterium. Classification (GTDB taxonomy): domain Bacteria; phylum Chloroflexota; class Anaerolineae; order Fen-1058; family Fen-1058; genus DASSFZ01. The sequence goes on along the minus strand of JBOGUH010000538.1, from coordinate 165 downwards.
GACGATCGCCTCGCACGTCGTGAGCAGCACAATCTGGATCAGCAGCTGCGGCGGCGCGCTCCACCCCCGGAACAGATACAGCCCGGTCAAGTACAGACTGATACCCAGGTACGCCGCGCCCAGCGGTGGCAGCATCGCCGCCAGCATCTTGCCGAGGTACAACTG
>JBOGUH010000537.1:0-5071 GCA_050695975.1 Anaerolineae bacterium | reverse complement strand
GTTCATCACGCCCAGCCGATCGGCTAGCTCGAAGGCTTCTTCCTGATCATGCGTGACGAAGATCGTCGTCATGCCGAGTTCTTCCTGGATGCTGCGCAGTGCGCGGCGCAGCTCGACACGAATCTTGGCGTCGAGCGCGCCGAACGGCTCGTCGAGCAGCAGCACTTCGGGCTGGTGCGCCAGCGCGCGGGCGAGCGCGACGCGCTGCTGCTGCCCGCCCGACAACTGCGACGGCATCCGGCCACCCAGCCCGGCCAGCCCGACGAGTTCGAGCAGTTCGTCGCGCCGCTTGCGCCGCTCGCCGGCGGCGACTTTACGGATGCGCAGCGCGAACTCGACGTTCTCCGCGACCGACATGTGCCGGAAAAGCGCGTAGTGCTGGAAGACGAAGCCGACACCGCGCTGCTGAGACGGCAGGTGCGTCACGTCGCGCCCGTGGAGCAGCACGCGCCCTTCGTCGACGTTCGTCAGGCCGGCAATCATGCGCAGAACAGTGCTTTTACCGCTGCCGCTCGGTCCTAGCAGCACGAATAGCTCACCATCCGCTATTTCCAGCGAGACGTGATTGACGACCGTGTGGCTTTCGTAACGCTTGGTGAGTTGCTCTAAAACGATGGACATGGCTTGCCCTGGTTTCGATTCGGATTCAGCGTGGTGACAATTCGGTGACAAGTGAAACATGATGCGCGAAACGTAATATGTGTCTTCTCGCGCAAAACCTTTGGACGCGGATCAACTCGGACAAACGCGGATCAGATCAAGTCCGTGTTCATTTGCGTTCATCCGTGTCCCAAGATCCGATCGCACCTGGGCGCGATGGGATTGGCTCGCCGCGCTGTCCCTGTATGCTTCCGACTATACGCCGCCGGGGTGACATTCGCGGTCTATTACGAGTAGCAAGACGGTTGTCAATTCTGGTACAATTCGCGGCAAGGCAGGGACGATGCGCGAAACACTGCGAAAGCTGTTCCGTGGTTCCGATACGAAACCGGCTCAATCAACCCCAGCGCCCGATCGGGTTGACTACTCGTATCGCGTGTTCTGGACGAAGCAGGCGCGCAGTTGGGATGCGGCTCGACGGCGGTCCGTTCTCGCCGCGACGCGCAGCCTGGCCGCGTCGGAAACATTTAACCCCAACGCCTTCGAACGTCGCTATCGAGTCGAAGGTATAGAGGACGAGCATTCGGGCGCGAGTCTGCTCGCCTTGATTCAGGTCTTGGAGGCGTTCGATGCTGCTGAATAAGCCCGGTTCCAATGGGATGTCGTCAAAGCCATCATCGACGGCGATGCATGAGCAGGACGTGAGCAGCTTCTGATCTGGAAAATGACGACCATATCAGGTAAAATTCATTGGTAGTAGCGACTTTAGTCGCTGACGACTGACCCTAACCCTAAAGGGCGCTTCGCAGAGGGGGCTACGCACAGTCGTCACTACCAATTCATGATCTGTGACGCTTACGATGTTAAGCCCGCCATTCCCTGACGTCCGTATCTTCCTGCTTGGCCGCTTTGAGGTGGTTCGAGGTGAGCGGGTACTGCGCGCCGGCGATTGGACGCGGCGTAAGGCGCAAACGCTGTTGGCCCGCCTTGCGCTCGAACCTTCGCGTCGATTGCTGAAAGATCAGGCTCTCGATCTGCTGTGGCCCGATCAGCCGAGTGCCGCCGCCAGCAACAACTTGTACCGCACGCTCCACGCGCTGCGCCAGACGCTCGATACGCATCTTGGCGCCGGTTCCGGCGAGGCCATCTTCTCCTTTGAAGACGGCGTGCTCATGCTCGCCGAATCGGTCTGGATCGATGTGGCGGAGTTTGAGCGGCTGTGCTCCAGCCTCCCACTTCCAACTTCCAACCTCCAGTCTCGAATCTCCAATCTCCAATCCGCCCTGTCGCTCTACCAGGATGATCTGCTGCCGGATGACCTCTACGCAGAATGGACGATCGCCCCGCGCGAATCGCTGCGTCGCCTGCACCGCGAAGCCAGTCTGGCAGTGGCGAAGCATCACATCGTCGAACGCGATTATACTGCCGCGATCGAGCTGCTCACGCCGTTGCTGAATCGTGATCGGGCCGACGAGCCGGTTCATCGTGAACTGATGCGCGCCTACACGCTGGCCGATCGCCGTCACGAGGCCCTGCGACAGTATCAAGCCTGCGTCGATGCGCTCGCCGCTGAGCTCGACGTGCCGCCCGAGCCGGCAACCACAACGCTTCACGAACAGATCCTCAGCGGCGCGCTGGCGCCGCCCCCGGCCCCTGGGCCACAGCCGCGCTGGCTGGCACCGGCGCCGGTCGCGCTCGAAGTCCAGCGGCGCACCTCGTTGGTCGGACGTGACTACGAACTTGACACGTTGCAGGGCTGGCTGCACGCTGCGTGGCGCGGGCAGGGCCGGGCGATTCTGGTCGCAGGGGATTCCGGCATCGGCAAGACGCGGCTGGCGTCCGAGGCGCTCCGCGCCTGCGCTTCGGCGGGGATGACGGCATTGTTCGGCGCGGCGTACGAACAAGAAGGGCAATTGGCTTATCAGCCGTTCATCGAAGCCTTCGACCGCTACCTGGCCGATGTTCAACGGCCGGCGACTGAAAACCCGATTACGCACTTCACACGCTCCGGCGCCAGCGATCCGCAGCAAGACAGTTGGGCGCTGTTTAATGCCGTCGCCGTTTTCCTCAAGAGTCTCGCCCGCAACACACCGGTGGCACTGCTCGTCGACGATCTGCATACTGCCGACGAGGCCAGCCTGCGCCTGTTTCACTTCCTGGCGCGGCAGACGCGGGCCACCCCGATCGTGCTGCTGGCAACCTGCCGCATGGACAGTCCCGCCTCGGGCACGCCTTTTGGATTACTGCTGAATGCACTCTATCGCGAGCGACTCGGCGAAGTGCTCACGCTGATGCCCTTGACGAAGGACGCCGTGGCTCACCTGTTGTCCGAATTGCTCGAGGGTGACGTCGCCCCGGAACTGATTTCGTCCGTGTACGACACGACGGAGGGCAACCCGTTCTTCGTCCAGGAAATCGTGCAGGCGCTCTTAAAAGCTCATCAGGTCGAAGTGCGGGACGGCCGATGGCAGTTGACCGGAACAGAGCCGCACATGCCCGCCGGCCTCATCGAATTGCTGCGCGAGCGTGTCGCTCGGCTCGGGTCGCCGGTTGAAACGGCGCTTATCGCGGCTGCCGCAATTGGACGCGAGTTCGGGTTCGACATACTGCGCGGCGTCGCGGGCCTGCCCGACGCGACGCTGCTCGACGCGCTCGACACGGCGCTGGCCGGCCGTCTGCTCGAAGAAATCGAGAGCGGCTATCGATTCCAGCATCCGCTCATTCGCCGGGCGCTGTACGACTCGCTCAACCGGACGCGCCGTGCCCGGCTGCACAGTCTGGCCGCCGAGACGATCGAGTCGGTTTACGCGCGGCGACCGGGCGGACTCGATCCACACGTCGAAGACCTGGCGTTTCATTACGATCTAAGCGACCGCCGCGAGCGTGCGCTCGACTATCTCATCCGGGCCGGGCAGAAGGCGGCAGGCGTTTATTACGCCTTTGAAGTGGCGGTAGGCTATTTTGAGCGTGCGCTGTCCTTGATGGATGTGTCGGGTGTGGTTGATCCGGCGCGCCGCTGGATGATTCTTGAATCGCTCGGCTGGTGGCACACGATCCTGGCCGATACGCTGCGCGCCGTCGCGCGCTTCGAGCAGGCTATTGCCCTCCCGCCGATCGAGGGTTGGCGTTCTGCGCGCCGCGACCGGGTGCGGCTGCATCGCGGGTCGGTCGTGGCGCTGATCACAGCTGGAGACACCGTGTCGGCTGAGGCGCACCTGCGCGCCGCGCTGGCTGAAATCGACGAAAAAGAGGATGCTTCTGAGTACGCCCACCTCTTATACAACGTGGCCCAGTTTCACTGGCATCGGGGCGAATATCGCGAAGCGTTCGATGCGGCGCAAAAGAGCCTCGGCGTCGCGGAGCGCCTGAGCGAGACTGTCGCGATTGCGCGCGCATTCGAGATGCTGGCGCTCGCCTGTCACTCGCTGGGTGAATGGCAGATCGGCATCCAGTATGAGCAGCAGCGCGCGTCGCTGGCCGGGCCGGGTCTCGACGTGACCGACGCGTTCGACGTGCACCTCTGACTGTGGGAGTATCACCTGTATGGTGATAAGGGCTATGCCGAAGTGAAGCAGGCGGTCATGACGACGCAAGAACAGGCCAGGCGAATGAATGCGCCGCGCGCCATCGCGTTGTGCCAGTGCTTCAACGGCGCGCTGGAATTCCAGGCCGGACGCTGGGCCGAGGCCGAAGCCGCGCTGCGCGATTCGATCCAGGTACACCGCGAGATCGCTGCGGCCTCCGGCGAAGCGCTTGCCTGCCAGCGGCTGGGTGTGCTGCTCACGGCGCGCGGGCAGTTGGACGAGGGCCTGGCGATTCTGGAAGAAGGCGTGGTTGCCGCCGAGCGCGCCCTGCTGCGCGCGCACTGCCTGGCGCGGTTGTACGCCTCGATGACGCGCAACCGCCTGAAGGCAGGCGAGCTTGACGTGGCGGAACAGTATCTGGCGCTCGGCTTGGCGCTGGGCGAGCGGCATGGCAACTGCGCGACGTGCGATTCCCTGTTGTTCCCCGCCGCCGTCAGCGTGCGCGTGGCGCAGCGAGATTTCGCGGCTGCCGAATCGTTCTGCCAGAGGATGGATGCTGCGGCCGAGAAGTATAGCAGCCGCATCTGGATCGCGATGGCGCGCCAGGCGCGTGGCGAGCTGGCAGCGGCGCGCGGCGACCTCGACGAGGCGCTGACGTGCTACACCGAAGCGCACGCCGCCTATTCCACTGCCGGGAACGAATACGAAGCGGCGCGCTGTCTCGATGCGATGGCCGCTCTGCGACAGACACGCCACGCCGGGGGCGATCTCGAAATGGCCCAAGCCGCTCAAGCAGAGGCCCGACAAATCTACGAGCGGCTGGGCGCGGCCTGAAGAAGATGACTCACGCCCCCCTTCTGCACAAGCTAGTCGCACTCGCGGCCCGCATCGGCGTCGACCCGGCCGATAGCGACGATGTGCGCCTGCAGAAGACGTTGCTGGTCGGC
>JBOGUH010000536.1:0-2422 GCA_050695975.1 Anaerolineae bacterium | reverse complement strand
CGTCGATGCAGCGCGCGAGTCACCATCCACAAGAGCGCTGGCAGCCAGGCCGCTTCGAGCAGCGGGCCGTAATGTCCGGCCCAGATGCGCGCCGACATGAAGCCGCTCAGCGCATAGGCGATCGATGCGAAGAACGCGCCGGCACGCGTGCCGCCGATCTCGCGCAGCCAGCCAACCATGCCCAGCGCGGCGATCCAGATGTGCAGTGCGGTGCTCAAGCCGAATGCCCGTTCGGGACCGACCCACACCGCCAGCCAGGTCGCCGGGTAGAACAGTCCGGTCTGTGGATTGCCGACGAACGGCGTGCCGCTGAAGACGTGCGGATTCCACAGCGGGAAGATGCCCTGCTTCACACTTTCGACGGTGAAGCGCAGCCACGGCAAGTAGGCGTACGTCACGTCGTTGCCGCCGATGACGCGATCGGGTCCGGCAGTCAGCGCCTCCCAGAATAGCACGATGACGATCGCTGCCCACAGCAGCCCGATCGAGAGAGTTTCGTGTCGCTGCCAGACTCGCTGGATGAATTTCATCTTAGGGTTTAGGTTTAGCTAGCGTGAGAGCATTCGTATTTCGATTTGGCGCTTGCTGGCGGTTCGAAACCGCGCCTAGCCTCCGAAGGGAGGCTTCGCGCCTTGCGTTGCAGCGATTCTGCGAAGCGCCCCCGTAGCGAAGCGGAGTGGGGTCAATCGCCGGAGCAATTACCGAATCCTCTCACCGTATTTGAACCGGATCGATCAACGTGAACTCGCCCGGCCCATCCGCCAGCGGCACGTTGATCACGTCGGGGTACTCGTACAGGCCCACCCGCATGGTGTAATCGCCCGGCGGCAGATCGGCCGGCACGGGCAGATCGAACCACGTCACGATCGTATCCCCGGCGCGCCAGCAGAACGGCAGATAAGCCGGGCCATCCGCCTGAGCCGCGATGCGGCCATCGACGTTGAGCAGGTGGTTGAACCAGTGATACGCTTTTGACGTGTCGGCTCCCTCGCCGACGCGCCAGGCAAGCGCCCAGCGCATTGTCTCACCGGCCCGCGCCTCGCCGTCGATGAAGGTTCCGACCAGCGAGACGCCGTTGCGCCAGGTGAGCGTCGCGTCGAGCGGCTGTATGCCCGGCACGCGCGCGTCCCCGCCCCAACGATAGAAGCGATAGGGCCCGCCGCCGCGCCGCGTGCGCACGCGCAGATCGACCAACTCGGGCGTGAGCGATTCGAGCAGCCGCTCGCCACTGCCGCGACCGGTCGGCGCGACGAAGATCGCGGGATGCGGCGGCAGCACCAGCGTGGAGTAACCATCGGCTGAACGATGCGGCCGGCGGTAGAATACGACATCGGCGGTGCGCGGAAACTCGTCGCTGCGCGGATCGGCGCCGTCGGCCAAGACGATGATCTCCGCGCCGCCGAGTTCGTCGCTCAAGCGGCGGGCGGTCTCGCCCATCTGCCGGATGAATGTGATCGGTGTGCCGAAGCCGTTTGGCGTGTGCCGCTCGGTGATGAAGTTGTATATGGAGACGACCTCGACCACCTGTGCCAGCGCGATCGCGCTGATCAATCCGAGCCACCCGACTCGCCAGGCGCGCCCGGCCCGGCTCCGCCAGTTCGAGTTAAGCGTAAGAAGCTTATCTTGAGCGAAGCCGAAGGACTCCGTTCCGCTCAAGATGCTCACCTCGGATACGAGCAGGCCGATCAAAATGAACTGGGCCGGATAAGTCAAAGTGAAGTATGTCGGCGCGACGGCCCACACGTGACGCGCTTGAAAGAGCACCGGCAGCGCCAGCCACGTCGCAGCCATGAACGCCGCCGCCGATCGATCGTCGAAGCCGCGCCCCATACGCCCGATCACAATCCGGCCTGCCGCGATCAGCCCCAGCACGATCAACACGCCCTGAACCGGAAACAAGAAGCGCACGTTGGGCAACGCCCCTTCGAGGGCGGGAGCGAGATCAGGGCCGGCCAGCGACGTGAAATCGATGCCGGTCGAGATGCGCCAGGCCGCGCGCGCCGAATCGAGATCGATCGACGCGGGCTGGGCCGACAGCGTGCGAAAGCCGTTGAGGTTAGTCCAGTCCTGCCCTGCGTCGACGAGGATGTACGGCAGAAAAGTGAGCGCGGCGAGCAACGCCGCAGGGCCGAGGATGCGCCAGTCGATCCGCTTGCGGAAGGCGATCGCCCACACGCCGCTGATCAAGATCACCGGCAGGCCGCTGAAGTGAAGCTGCACCAGCCAGGCAGCCAGGAGTGCGTGCGCGATCAGCGCCCAGCGTTTGCCGCGCACGAAGGCCAGCCAGCCGGTTGCCGCATACAACACGCCGAACAATGGCATCGGCTCCATCGGCCAGATCTTGCGCGAGAGTTCGATCGCCCACGGGCTGACTGCATAGAGCAGCGTCGCCGTCAGGGCCGCCATCGGTCCAAACCAGCGC
>JBOGUH010000535.1:0-6068 GCA_050695975.1 Anaerolineae bacterium | reverse complement strand
ATCGCGACCGCGTCGATCCCGTTGAGGATACCTTTGTTATGCGTCGCGGCGCGGTACGGGTCGGCGTGGGCAAAGGCTTGCGCTTCGACGATGCCCCTGACGACCGCCTCACCCTGTGCGATGTCGTCCGTGGCAAACGCCCTGGCCGGGATCGTCACTTCGGCGCGAGCCGTGCGCCGGTCGGCCAGGTTGCTCAAGATGCGCAGGTGGACCCGCCCGCCGGTCAGCCGTTCGATGTCCGGCGCAAGCGCCTCGCAGGCGGTGTTGATCGCATTGGCGCCCATCGCGTCGCGGGTGTCAACCAGCAGGTGGACGATCAACATCGGCTCCAGCGGCGAATCCAGCCGCCGGGCGGTGAGGTCTTTCGCTCCGCCGCCATGCTCGACGATGGACGGGTTGAGCCGGTCGGCTTTCGCCAGGAGATCGGGGCGGGCCGCTATAAGCCTATCGGCGGCGCGATCGAAGTCGGGCACGTCGAGCACTTGAATCTGGCCGATCATGATCGGCTCGCTGCTCGACGTTCGAAAGCCCCCGCCCTCGCGCGCCAGCTTCGCGGCGAAACTGACCGCGGCGATCACCGATGGCTCTTCGACGACCATTGGGATCAACACGTCTCGGTTGTTAATTAGGAAGTTGACCGCGATGCCCAGCGGCATCCCGAAGATGCCAATCGCGTTCTCGACCATATGGTCGGCTGCGTCGGGGGTTAGGCCGGCGATACCGCTCAGAGCCGCCTGCTGTGCATCGCTTAACCCCACCGCTGCTGCTAAGATGCGCAGCCGCTCATTAATCGCTTTCTCATAAAAGCCCGGCAATCGCGATGAAGTCACCATATCAAGCAAAGAGCCCAGGCCAATTCATGTGGCGGGCTCATAGACCTGCTGAAAATATATCACTGCGGCGCCATCAAAAGCTATCAGAGTTATCTCTGAAAAGGATCTGAAACGTTCTGACTACAGTACAATTGCGGATCGATGGCGCCGAGGTCTGGTACAAATGCACAAAGGGTCGTGGCTACAACCGGAAACAATCGGGGGTGGGGGTGAGGCATCACTCGCCGGCGGTCACTTTGCGGATGAATGATTCGAGGGTGTCGCTGCCGCGGATACGCACGCGGGTCAATTCGAGCGGGGCATCCAGCGTGTGGATGCGGCCGCCTTTTGTTGCGGTGATGGCCATCCAGAAGTCGTACTTTTCCAGGAAGCGCAGTGTATTGGCATCGTATCGACCGGCCGGATAGGCGAAGAAGGGAGCAGGCTTGCCAATGTGCGCTTCGATCGCCTGGCGGGCGCCCACGATCTGGAAGTAGAGGAACTCGTTTGTGCGGCGGCGCATGTCGACGTGATCGCGGCCGTGAACTTGAATATCCTGACCGGCCGCGCTCATCTCGGCGATCATATCCCAAGTCAAGTAGCGCGGCGAGGCGACGTCGGCCGGGCCGGCCAGGATGAAGAACGTGCCCGCCAGATTGTATCTCTGGAGAATCGGCCATGCGTTCTCGTAGTGATCGACGTAACCATCGTCGAAGGTGAGAATGATCGGGTTGTCCGGCAGCGGCGTGCCGACGGCCAAATAGTAGTACAGGTCGGTGAACGTGATCGTGTGATAATTGTTTTCAGTCAGCCACTTCATTTGCGCGTCGAAGTCATCCGGAACGACGGACAGATCGACACGCAGCTTGTCTGCCGGGCTGGGCGGTATCGAGATGTAGTGATACATCAGGATCGGCACGTGCGCCGATCGGCGCACACCGTCAGGCTGCGGGCGGGGTCGCGGTGTAGCCGTTGGAATCGGGCTAGGTGTCAGCGTCGGGCTTGCGCTGAGCGTAGTCGAAGCGTCGGGTGTCGGGGTGTTCGTAGGCGTTGCCGTGGCAGTTGGCGTCGCAGTGAATGTCGATGTGGGCGACGGCGTGATCGTCGGCGTGGCAGTCGATGTGCCAACCGGCAGCAGCGCCAGTTGACCGGTCGCGCTGCGCGTTCCCGAATCGATCGACGCAGCCGCCACGCCTACGGCGATCGCCGCCACACAAATCGGGATGAGGACCGTTCTTATCAACCGTGAACGCAGGCCGATGGGGGAGGGTGATTCAGCGGCGGACACACGCGAAGCATACCGCAGCGACGCGCGGGTGTCAAGGGATTTGACTTTTACGCATGCCTCAGGTATCCTTTTCGCGCATAGCGCGGAGGCAAAGACAGTTAATGGAGGACGTATGTTTGACGATCTGCGCAACGCGCCCCTGGAGCCGGAGCTGATCGCCGACGAACCACGCCCATCGCTGGTCGAGCGGCTGCCTGTCTTCTCGCTACTGAAGCCGCAGCAGCGATTCATCCTCGCTCTATTATTATTCATGAACGTGGCCGTGCTGGGATGCGGCTGCCTGCTGGCTTTCGAGAGGGTGGTGGTGGTTCCGTGACCGATCTATGGCCGAAAAGATTCTGATCATCGAAGACGATCCCCAAATCGGCGATGTCGTCCGGCTGTTGCTCGAGCAAGACGGCTTCGAGGTCGTGTTGGCGCTCGACGGGCTTGAAGGTCTGCGCCGGTTGTACGAGACGCAGCCCGATCTGGTCATTCTCGACTTGATGCTGCCGCAGATGGACGGCTGGGAAGTCTGCCGGCGCATCCGCGAGCTGTCGATCGTGCCGGTCATCATCATGACTTCACGCCGCAGCGACGAGGAGAAGATCAAGGGACTCCGGATGGGCGCAGACGATTACATCGTCAAGCCGTTCGATCCGCAGGAGCTCGGCGCGCGCGTCCACGCCGTGTTGCGGCGCACCCGGTTACCCCCGCCGTCCAAGAGCGCCGTGATGCGCTTCTCCGGCGGCGACTTGATCATCGATCCAAAATCGCCGACGATCATTCGGGATGGCAAGCCGATCGAACTCACGCCGACCGAACATCGCATCTTGATGTATCTAGCCGAGCACCCCGGCCGCGTTGTGTCGGTCGAAGACATCTTCACCGCGGTGTGGGGTTTCGAGACCGAGGCCAATCTCAACAACGTCAAGTGGTACATCTGGCGCCTGCGCCAGAAACTGGAGGGCGACGCCCATCTAACTCGCTTCATCTTCACCGAGCGGGGCGTAGGTTATCGTTTCACTACGGTTTGAACTGCGTTGAAACTTTGAAATCTACTCGGCTTGAGGCGTGCATTCATCCTTTTGCACGCCTTTTTCTGCCTAATTCTAACCTCGGCCTGCCATTAACTCAAACCGGTCTCTTACCGAACACGTGGGGCTTGTCTGGTAGAATAATGCACAAATTATTAACTTCCGAGACAAGCCAGAGCTGTGTTTATCCCCTCGATCAAGATCAAGCGTTTGACACCGGGCCTAGTAGCGGTGTGGCTTCTGATGGCCGCCTTCGTTTTGGCCACGAGCCTGGCTTTGGCATCGCCCACTCGCGCCACACGAGTGGGCTTCAGGGTCGACTGCACAGGAGCATTCGGCTTCGGGCATGTGCCTGAGGAGACCGATTATGAGTGGCGCGTTCGGCTGTACGACCCTGGCGTGAATTCGGGCACCGGTAGAGTGACCGATATGACCTGGCGAGGCGTCGTCGACGGTCGCGCGCCCTTCGATCCGGTGGTCTATTGGCCCATTACACCCTCGCAGGGCACGACCCCCGACGATTCCCACTACTGGTGGAAGATTTGGGATGAAGAGACGGGCGAACGTATCGCCCGTAGCGAAGGCCACTTTAATTGCCCTACGCCCACGCCGACGAATACGCCTACGCAGACGCCGACACAGACACCCACACCCACGCCAACCCACACGGCCACGCCTACACAGTCTCCTACGCAGACATCTACGCCCACATCGACTCCCACATCGACGCCGCCGCAGATGCCGCAGTTCCTCACGTCCAAGGGCGCGCAAGTCTTCCGCGATGCGTCGCCCACGCCGGCTCCAGGCGAGGTGCGTCCCGGTGATCGCATCGCCTACACGATCCTGGTTACCAATACGGGCCAGGTTGATGCATTCGCAGTCACCATCAGCGATACGATTCCTGTCGGCACGACCTATCGGCCGGGCACCGCCGCCACCAACGGTGACTTATTGATCCCAGGCAATCCGATCGTCGCCGTCATGAACCGGCTGACGCCTAGTCAGGTCTTCTCCCTCACCTTCGAGGTGCTCGTCAACCAGCTGCCTCAGGGAACCCTGATCGACAACTGCGCCATCATTCAGGCTTCGACCGTCGACCCGCCAGACCCACCCTGTGTCCGCCACGTAATTAATGTTATAATTGGGGGCACGCCGGCGCGCTTCTTCTACCTGCCCATCATGCTGCAAGCCCCCGGCGACTGACAACCTCAGAGCCTGTTTGAAAATGCTCTCCAACCGCGTCCTCGCGGTTGGCAACGCCCGCGAGGCCTGCCCTGAGCGTAGCCGAAGGGACGCGGGCTACGAGCAATTTTCAAATGCGCTCTGAGCCTCACGGAAGATGCTGCCGAAAGGAGACATGCGTCATGCAATACACGCATCTCGGACGGGCAGGCTTGCAAGTCAGCCGGCTGTGTCTGGGCACAATGAACTTCGGCCCGCTGACCAGCGAGGCGGACAGTTTCACTATGATGGATCAGGCTTTAGAGCTGGGCATCAACTTCTTCGACACGGCAAACGTGTATGGCTGGAAACGCGGCGAAGGCATTACCGAACAGATCATCGGGCGCTGGCTGGCGCAGGGCGGAGGCCGACGCGAGCGCATCGTTCTGGCGACGAAGGTCTATGGCCGGATGGGCGATCACCCGAACACCTCGCGATTGTCGGCGTATCACATCCGGCGCGCGTGCGAGGATAGCCTGCGGCGCATGCAGACCGATCATATCGATGTGTATCAAATGCACCACATTGATCGCGACACGCCGTGGGAAGAAATCTGGCAGGCGATGGAGCAGCTAGTGCGCGAAGGCAAGGTGATCTACGTGGGGAGCAGCAACTTCGCCGGCTGGCACATCGCCCAGGCGCAATCCGCCGCCGAGGCGCGTCACTTCATGGGGCTGGTGTCGGAGCAGAGCCTTTACAACCTCAGCGCACGCACGATCGAACTCGAAGTCATCCCGGCCTGCCGAGCTTACGGACTGGGCCTCATCCCATGGAGTCCGCTGGCGGAAGGGATGCTGGCCGGCGCGTTGCAGGAAGCGGCCGAGGGACGCCGCGCTGCGGAGGATGTCCAGAAAGAGATCGACAAGCACCGCTCGCAGCTGGAAGCGTACGAAGCGCTCTGCCGCGAGATGGGCGAGCAACCGGCCCACGTCGCGCTGGCCTGGCTGCTGCGTAACCCGGTCGTGACCGCGCCGATCATCGGCCCGCGCACGCTGGAGCAGCTCGAAGGCAGCTTGCGCGTGATGGAGATCAAACTGTCGGATGACGTTATGAAGAAACTCGACGAGATCTGGCCTGGCCCCGGCGGCGAAGCGCCGGAAGCGTATGCGTGGTGAACGTCACACTCAGGACGATCACCCACACCCCGACGCTAATCGCCGCGCCGATCCGCACCGTTTGCGGCTCGTAGCGGAACTCGATCCGATGCGCGCCCGGTCCGATCCGCACGGCGCGGAAGGCCACGTCTGCGCGCAGAATCTCGGATGGCGCGCCATCCACCGTCGCCGTCCAGCCAGAATACCAGGCGTCGGTCAGGACGAGGTAGCCAGCCTCGTCGGTTGTGACTTCCAGCGTGATGTATTCGGGTGCGTAATGGGTAAAGCGCAAATCGTATTGCGTATTGCGTGTTGCGCCTTCCTCAATGGATTGAGCCGCACCCGCAATCACAACGGTCTGCGATGGATCGAAGTCCGGGTCCTGCATCATCGCGACAGCGTCATCATCGCCCACCGCGAAGCGCGCTTCCGGCACGACGAACGCGCGCGGCAGCGCGTCGATATTCTCGTACACCTTCACGTCACCGGAATGAGCGAGCCGAAATCGGCCAGCCTGGGCCAGCACGAACGAGTGGAACGTGTTGCTCAGTTGATCGATCAAAGCGACGCCCTGGATCGTCAATCCGCCCGATCCGCTGACGCGGATCGACGCGACCTGTTTGTGTTGCCTCCACTC
>JBOGUH010000534.1:0-1638 GCA_050695975.1 Anaerolineae bacterium | reverse complement strand
GCACGCGCTGCAGGTCGGGCTGCCGCAGGGCGAATCGTTCAACCTGGCGCTCAACAACACGGTGGTCAGCGACACGCGCATCCCGCCGTGCGGATGGGACGCAGCGCAATACGCAGCGCTCGGCATTGCGCCGACCGAGCCGTATGCGCCCGGCAGCTGCACCGCGACGGCTCAATATCCGATCCAGCCCGGCGCACAGCTGGTCGTCGTCCGCCTGCTGCACTGGAGCCATACCACACCGTACCTGAAATTTCTGCGCGACGTGGGCGGCGCAGACGGCTCGGCGCTGTGGAATGCCTGGCAAGGCGCGCTGGCCGCGGGCAAAGGACGTCCGACGGTCGTCGCCGCGAGCGCGCAATTCATCGGCATCGTGCCGAACCAGATTGACTTGCCGGTGATCGTGCGCTAGCCCTCACCTGCCCCCACCCCGCCCAAGGAGTCATCCTCACATGGACTTTGAACTGACTGACGAGCAGAAGCTTTTCCGGCGCACCGTGCGCGACTTTGCCGAAGCCGAACTCAAGCCACGCGCGCGGCACGTCGACGAGAAAGCCGAATTCAATGCGGAAGCCGTGAAGAAGATGGGGCGGCTGGGATTGCTCGGGCTGAACGTGCCGGAAACGTACGGCGGCGCGGGTGTCGATGCGATCAGCGCAGCCATTGCCATCGAAGAGATCGGCCGCGGCTGCGGAAGCACCGGCCTGGCGATCTCGGCGCACAACGGGTTGGCCTGCGCGCCGATTGTCCTGTTTGGAAGCGACGCGTTGAAGCAGAAGTGGCTCCCGCCGCTGGCGACAGGGTCGGGCCGGCTCGGCGCGCTGGCGTTGACCGAGCCTGGCGCCGGCAGCGACCTGGCCGGTGGCGTCAAGATCTTCGCCCGGCGCGATGGCGACGACTGGGTGATCAACGGATCGAAGATGTGGTGCACCAACGCCAGCATTGCCGACGTGATCGTCACACTGTGCCGCACCGACAAGGACGGCGGCAGTCGATCCCTGTCGCTGATCGTCGTTTCGAGCGACGCGCCCGGCCTGCACATCGGGCCGCCCGAAAAGAAGATGGGCCTCAAAGGATCGCCCACACACGCAGTGACCTACGACGGCGTGCGCGCGCCGGCGGCGAACCTGCTCGGCGAAGAAGGACATGGCCTGCCGCAGACGCTGAAGGTGTTGGATGGCGGGCGCATCGGCATCGGGGCGCTGGCTATCGGTCTGGCGCAGGCCGCGCTCGAGGAGGCGATCAAGTACGCGAAAGAGCGCCGGACGTTCGGTCAGCCGATCGCGCAGCACCAGGCTATTCAGTGGATGATCGCCGACGCCGCCACCCAGATCGACGCGGCGCGCCTGCTGGTGTACCGCGCCGCCTGGTTGAAACAGGCGGGGCAGCCATTCACCAAGGAAGCCTCGATGGCCAAGTTATTCGCGACCGAGGTCGCCGAGAAAGTTTGCTTCAACGCGATCCAGGTCCACGGCGGGTACGGCTACTCCGCCGAGTTCCCCGTCGAGCGGATATACCGCGATCAGCGTTTGATGACCATCGGCGAAGGCACCAGCGAAGTTCAGCGTATCGTCATCGCCCGAAACGTGCTTGACCTGAAATAGAGACGGAGGCATCCCCTCGTTCCTCGCTCCCTCGCTC
>JBOGUH010000533.1:0-5642 GCA_050695975.1 Anaerolineae bacterium | reverse complement strand
GCGCAGGTCTGCCCCAACTGCGGCGAAGCCTACGTCGATGAACAGACGACGGCGCACGTGCTGAAGACCGCCGAGCAGATGGAGCAAGCCGGCGCGCAGGTGGACATCCGCCAGTACGTGGCTGCGTGAGGTTGCATTTGCTGAGTTGACGCGATTGGAGCAGGTGATTCGGGAAAATCTGCGGAGGTTGGGCCATGGGCATTGACGACGTGTTGAAGAACAAGCGCGAAGACGTCCTGCGCATCGCCGCCAAGCATGGCGCGTACAACGTGCGCATCTTCGGCTCGGTCGCGCGCGGCGAGGCCGATGATCAGAGTGACATCGACATCCTGGTCGAGATGGAGCCGGGTCGCAGCCTGTTCGACTTGGGCGGGCTATTGATGGACCTTCAAGACCTGCCGGGGCGCAAGGTCGACGTGGCGACTGAGAAGGAACTGCGCGAGCGGATGCGCGAACGCGCTCTGAAAGAAGCGGTGTCGCTATGAGAGACGATCGCGCGTGGCTGCCCGACATGCGCGAGGCGATTGAGCGCATTAAGAAATACGCGACCAGCCGGGAGATTCTGCAGCAGAACGAACTCGTCCAGGGGAGATTCGGGTGAGAAGTGTCAATGAATGAGCGACGAATCAATGCATACGTATCCGCCGCCCGTCGATAAGCTGCTCGCCTACGGCGACGCGCGCAACTTTCGCAACTGGCCGGACTACCTGCAACTCGGCCCAGAGCACGTCCCCGACCCGATCCGCATGGCGACCGACGACGACCTGCTGTGGGCCGGCTCGGACAGCCTGGAAGTCTGGGCGCCGATCCACGCCTGGCGCGCGCTCGGACAACTTCGCGCCGAGGCAGCCATCGAGCCGCTGCTCACGCTGTTCGACGCGCTGGACGCCGAGGACTGGATTCTCGAAGAAATGCCCGAAGTCTATGGGCTGATTCGGCCCGGTGGCCATCCCGGCGCTGACGGCCTACCTGGCTGACACGTCTCATTTGCTGTTCTCACGCGTCGCGGCGTCGGATTGCCTGCAGCACATCGGCGCGCAGCATCCCGAAGCCCGCGCCGAATGTGTGGCCGCCATCACCCGCCAACTAGAGCGGTTCGCCGAGAACGACCCGACGCTGAACGGTGACCTGGTCGCCAGTTTGCTCGATCTGAATGCCGTCGAATCCGCGCCGGTGATGGAGCGCGCTTTCGCCGCCAGCCGGATCGATCTCTCGGTCGCAGGTGACTGGGAAGACGTGCAGGTAGAGTTTGGTCTTAAGCCGGCGCGCGAGACGCCCCGGCCCAATTATCTTCTCGAGTCGATGCCCTGGCTGGCGTCTGCGTCAAGGCCGGTCGTGTCGGTCGTGGATAAGCCGGAAACCGCCCACCGGCAAAGGCTCGATCGCCAGGTGGATAAGAAAGCGAAGACCAAACGCAAGCAGGCCGAGAAGGCGCGCAAGAAGAACCGGAAGAAAAGAGGTGACGCAGATTGACATGGCTCCGCTTTCGCACTCAATTCGTGTTATTCACACGCCAATGACCCAGCCCTCATGACAAAAGACCAACCTCCGCTCAGCGTCACCGTCGACGTGGTGATCTTCACCTTGCGGGAGGACGACCTGCAGGTGCTGCTGGTCAGGCGCAAAATGGCGCCGCACGCCGGCCGCTGGGCCATCCCCGGCGGCTTCGCCGGCATCGACGAGCCACTCGAAGCAGCCGCCCGTCGCGAACTGGAAGAAGAGACCGGCGTGCGCGACGTGTACCTCGAGCAGCTGTACACCTTCGGCGACCCGAAGCGCGATCCGCGCGGGCGTGTGATCACGGTTGCCTATTTCGCGCTTGTTCCCGCGCCAATGGCCGTGCAGGCCGGCAGTGACGCCACGGATGCACGCTGGTGGTCGATGTATGATCTGCCCGCGCTCGCCTTCGACCACGCCAAGATCCTCGATTACGCGCTGACTCGGCTGCGCTATAAACTCGAATACACCGCCGTCGGCTTCCAACTGCTGCCCGCTACATTCACGTTGTCCGAACTGCAAAAAGCGTACGAGATTATCCTCGGCGTGCAACTCGACAAGCGCAACTTCAGGCGCAAGATCCTGGAAGCTCAGATCATCGAAGAGACCGGCGCATACCGCGCCGGCGAGGGTCGTCCAGCCATGCAATACCGCTTCCGGCCTGATGCCGTGGCCGAGACCCGCGCACGCCGTCTGTTCCCATAGGATCTTTGCCCGCCAGCTATTCAGCGCAGAGAGTTTCCTCGCCAGAAGAGGTATTGCGTAGTGCGTGTTGCGTAACGGAATACGCATCACGCAACATCCTTGTGCCACCGGGCGCACCTGGGTTAAGGTTTTGTTAAAGTTTTCCAGACGGCCTTGACAGATACGCTTTTTGGAGTATACTTAGTGTTGAAAATACACTACGGCAGCTGCCGGAATTTATTTGAGTCTAGTTAGTGTAAAATATACACCAACAGGAGCGCACGATGAACGCACAAGAGTTCATTCAACACAGCACACCGTTCCTGATCTGGCTGGCCGAGTGGCACGCTGCACTGCCCCAGCCTGAATTGGAATCGGTGGTGAGCGATCCGCGCAAGACGGCCATTCTGTCGGTCGACGTGATCAACGGCTTCTGCCACATCGGCCCGCTGGCCAGCCCGCGCATCAAAGGCATCATCGAGCCGATCGCGCGGCTGATGACCGCCGCGCACGGCATAGGCGTGCGGCACTTCGTCGTCACACAGGACACGCACGACCCCGAAGCCGTCGAGTTCGCCGCCTACCCACCCCACTGCGTCCGCGGTTCCGACGAAAGCGAAACCGTGCCCGAGTTCAAAGCGCTGCCGTTCTGGAACGAGGTGACCGTCATGCCCAAGAACAGCATCAACAGCGCCTTCGGCACACACCTGGACGAGTGGCTGGATGCACACCCCGACCTGACCACGTTCATCGTCGTGGGCGACTGCACCGACCTGTGCACTCACCAGCTGGCGATGCACCTGCGTCTCCGCGCCAACGCTTTGCAGAAGCGCGGCGTGCACGTGATCGTGCCCGAGGACTGCGTTGATACGTTTGACACGCCGGTCGACGTGGCACAGCGAATCGGGGCGATGCCACATGATGCCGACCTGCTGCACCGCATCTTCCTGTACAACATGGCGCAGAATGGCGTCGAAGTCGTTAAGCGCATCAAGGTGTCTGAGACTGAGCGAATCGCGTCGGCAGCCGCCTGAAGTTGCGCAAGTTAGGACGGCGATCGGAGTGCAGGCTTCAGCCCGCGCCTGCGCTCTGGAGATTGCCAAGTTTAGTCAGGAGTAGCCCTATGAGTATCGAACTATCCATCCTGATTGTGCTGCTGCTATACGTTGCATACCTGCGCATCAAGCTGTGGCTCAACGGCAAGGTCATCCAGTCGTTCCAGCAATCGGCTATCATCGTGCCCAAGATCGAAAAGAAGCACGACTTGAGCGCGCCGGCGTTGATGATTGCGGCGATAGCGTTGTTGCTCGCGCTGGCTCAATCCACGCCCTGAGAATGAGAAACTCGTTTTCCCACCATGAGCCTCTTCAACCAAACTCGCTTGACCAACGCTGCCTTCAAGCTCGACGTCGAACGTATGCGCCTGGGCTGGTACAGCGACAAGTACTTCGAGAACATCGAAGCCATGCTCTCGCGCCTCGCCGCCGACCACGCCGGCTACGAGGGGAAATATCCCTCGGCGCGCGGCATCGACCTGGCCGGCGCTGACATCGGCAACATGCCTGTCGAAATGCAGTGGTTCACACGCCGCTCGGGGAAGACCGTCGTCGTCGGGATCGATAAAGCGCTGGCGATGCTGCGCCACTGCACCGGAACCTTCGACGGCGATCGCTACATCGAAACGTGGGACCATCTCGACGTGCAGGCTGTGCACGACGGCTGCGTCGTCACCTACGCCGGCGACCCGACCCAGGTTCAGCCGGTCATCCGCGTGCGCGGCCGCTATCGCGACTTCGCGCTGTTGGAAACGCCGACGTTGGGCATCCTCACTCGAGCCAGCCGCGTAGCGACCAACGTCTACAACACACTCGCCGCCGCGCGCGGCAAGCCGGTCCTGTTTTTCCCGGCCCGCTTCGACCTGCACGAAGTCCAGGCAGCCGACGGCTATGCCTACAATATCGCCATTCAGCGCTTCAACCTGGATTACCACCAGCGCGTGGACGCGTTCGTCAGCACCGACGCGCAAGGCGACTGGTGGGGCGGCGCGGGCGGCGGCACGGTCGCCCATGCCGCGATCGCCTGCTTCTTCGGCGACACGGCCGCGGCGATGCTGGCCTTCGCGCGCGTGCGGCCGGCCTCGATCCCGCGCATCGCGCTGGTCGACTTCAATAACGACTCCGTCACCGATTCATTGCGCACGCTCGACGCGATGTTCGAGAAGTATCGGGAGTGTATCGATGCGGGGAACGAGGAAGAAGCGAGAAAGTACAACCTGTACGGCGTGCGGCTTGACACCAGCGGGTCGGTGCGCGACGTCAACGTCCCGCCACTGGGCGACCCGGCGCTCGATCTGGGCGTCACGCCCCGGCTGGTATTCATCGTCCGCCAGGCGCTGGATCGCGCCTGGGAACGCTGGGATCTGCCCGCCAAATGGATCGATCGTGCGCAGGCCTACTGCCGCGACGTGAAGATCGTCGTCACCGGCGGATTCAACCCGCAGAAGATCGAACGCTTTGAAAAGCTGGGCGTGCCGGTCGATATTTACGGAGTCGGCTCGTCATTGTTCAACAACAGCGAAAGCGCGGGGACGCAGACCGACTTCACGGCGGATGTGGTGCGGGTGAAAGCCAATCAACGCTGGATCGACGTGGCCAAAGTTGGCCGCCGCGCCTGCGACAATCCCGACCTGCAGCCCGTCGATCTGCGCGATCTGTAATGCGAGGTGTTGACCCTACAGGCATTTTTCCAGGTATGCCTTCAGCACCACGGCGCTATTGTGTTCGAGATCGCGGGCGCTATACAGCAAGGCCACGTTACGACGACGCGCTGCCTGCAGGATTGGCTCCCATGTCTCGCGCTTGCCATCCAGTTCGGCCATGTAGCGGCGGCGGAATTCATCCCACTTTGCGGGATCATGTCCGAACCAGCGGCGCAAGGCATCACTGGGAGCCACCTCTTTCAGCCAGCCGTCTATGCGCAGGGCCTCTTTCTTCATGCCTCGCGGCCATAGTCGCTCCACCAAGAAGCGGGCGCCATCGTGGGACTTCGGCGGATCGTAGACGCGCTTGATTTGGATCATGTAACGTCCCTAATTAGCGGCTGACTGCGCCTGGTTATCCGGCCGATTCAAACGCATAGCGCAAAAACAGATGGCTGCCAGCCCGTTTTACTCCAACGAGTGTGCCCCACAGCGGCTGCTCTGGCGCAAAACTCTTCCCGGCGACGAGTCCAGGCCGCTCCACTGAATCGTCTCGGCCGGCAATCTGGGGAGCGAGCGTCAAGAACAGTTCATCCAGGCGCTTCTCCGCGAAGAAGTTTCCGATCAGTTGCGGCCCGCCCTCGGTCAGAATCAGATTACTCTGGCGCGCACGGCTCACGGCATCCAGGATCGACCGGGCGCTGAGGGAGTCATCGCCGTTCACTTCCATAACTTGAACCGACTGCGGCAGATCGTGTTCATG
>JBOGUH010000532.1:0-5712 GCA_050695975.1 Anaerolineae bacterium | reverse complement strand
GCGTGTCAGCAATGGACGACGCCAGAATGTAGAAGATGAAGTCGCATCCCAAAACGAAATGCAGTCACCCCATCCTCGATGACCGCGCTTATTATAGCAAAGGCTGAGCTCCTGTCGATGCAATTTTACACAAAAGGAATCGATACGCAAATAGCTGGAGCCATCTGCTCCGAATGGCTCCAGCCCGATTCATATCGAATGACCCCGCAACCATCGCGCGAACCGCGAAGATGTTGAACCACTAAGAGCCTGTCTGAAAAGGCCACTCCATTAACCACCAAGGCGCCAAGACACCAAGAATTTCAAGGCTTTTCTTCGTACCTTGGTGCCGTGGTGGTGAGTTTTAAGACCAATACCCTTCAAATAAGCGCGCTGGAGTCGAGGCTTCAGCCGGAGCGCGTCCGCCTCAAGGCTCTTCTCCGGTCATATTTGAACAGTATTGGCTCTAAGGCCTGCCGGTAGGTTCAGCACCGGCGGGAGGGTTGAATATCTCGCGCATCAGGCGGCGCCCGCCGCGCAGGCCGATGCCTAAGCGCACCAGCACGTCCAGCCAGCGCGGCGTCGTGGCGCGGTAATGCTTATGGTAAAACAGCCACATCGCCCGCTGGAATTCGTATGTCGCCCGAGCGCTGCCCGTGCTCGCCGCGCGCTTGACGTGCAGCACGGTGACCTCGGGAACATACATCACTTTCCAGCCACACTGTTTGATGCGGAATGCCCAGTCGAGGTCTTCGCCGTACATCCAGAACGCCTCGTCAAGCAAGCCGGCCTGCTCGATCGCCTGGGCGCGCACCAACATGAACGCGCCGACGACCGAGTCGACCTCGGCGGCCTGATCCGGATCGAGGAAGGTCATGTTGTAGCGGCCGAAGCGCGGGCTGCGCGGGAACATCTTGCTCAGGCCGGAGAAGCGATAGAACGACACAGCAGGCGTTGGGAAGGCGCGCCGGCAGGCCAGATCGAGCGATCCATCCTGGCGCACGAGTTTGACGCCTAGCGCGCCGACATCGGGATGCATGTCCATATACGAGACGACGCGGGAAAACGTATCGGACGGAACGACGGTGTCGGGGTTTAGCAAGAGAGCATAGCGAGGCTTATTGGAGGTTGGAGGCCTGTCCTGAGCGAAGTCGAAGGATTGGAGGCCTGTCCTGAGCGAAGTCGAAGGATTGGAGGTTGGATTGGGCGCCTCACTGAATCCGAAATACTTCAGGCCCAGGTTGTTGCCGGCGGCGTAGCCAGTGTTGCGGTTGCGGATCAAGTGGGTTTGCGGGAATTCGCGGGCGACCCTGTCAGCGCTGCCATCGGCTGAGTCGTTATCCACGACGCAGATCGAAAACGAGATGCCTTGATTCGCCAGCGCCGACCGAAGGCAGTCGCGCAGCCAATCGCACACGTTGTACGAAACGATGACGATGCCCAGATCCAACATGTATCATTCTTTCTTCGCTGTCGGCAGCGTTTTGAGCGGCGCGCCTCGCAGCGCCGCGCGCATCGCTTCGCGATCGTCCCACGCATACTCGACCTCGCCGAAGCACATGCTGTGCTCGTGGCCTTTGCCGCAGGCCATCACCACATCGCCCGGTTGAGCCAACGAGCAAGCCAAAGCGATCGCCTCGCCGCGATCGGGGACGCGCCAGAAATCGACGCCCTCGACCCGGCCCTGGGCGGCAAGCGCGCGCGCAGTGACATCCATAATCTCATCCAGCGATTCAGTGCGTGGGTCTTCGGCGGTGACGACGATCCTGTCGGCCGCCCGACCTGCCACGTCGCCCAGCATGCGGCGCTTGTCGCGATCGCGCAGGCCGGCCGACCCGAACACGACGATGACCCGGCCGCGCGTCATCGTCCGCGCCGCGGCGATAGCCCGGTCGAGCGCGTTGGGCGTGTGCGCGAAATCGACGACGGCGATGAAGTCTTGCCCGGCGTCGATGCGCTCCATGCGGCCCGGCACGCCCTTCAACGCGGCGATGCCGCGCCGCGCCGCATCGGGATCAACGCCTAGCACATTCACCGTCGCCGCGATCGCAGCCAGGCAGTTGGAGACGTTGTACTCGCCGGCGAGCGATGTCTCGATCGGAATCGCATAGCCATCGCTGACAGTGGCAAATTGAATCGCGCCGGGCCGATACACGATGCCCTCAGCGCGCACGTCGGCTTGCAGAGAGGACGCCGGTTGAACCGAACGGTCGCGCACCGAGTATGAATAGCACCGGTCATGGATACGATCCCTCAAGTAGGCGTAGGACGAATCGTCGCGGTTGAGGATGGCCGTCTTGGGAACGCCTTTGTCGAACGCCGACGCCAGCAATTCGAACAGCCGCGCCTTGGCCGCGCGATACGCCTCGAGCGAGCCGTGCAGGTCGAGGTGTTCGTGAGTGATGTTGGTGACGACGGCCACGTCGAAGTCGCAGCCGTCGACGCGGTGGTGTTCGAGCCCGTGCGACGTGACTTCGAGGACGCAGTGCGTCAGCCCGGCATCGACCATGCGCCGCAGGTAGCGCTGCACGTCGTCGGCGTCGGGTGTGGTCGTGTGCAAGCCGGTGTCGAGCGCCTCGTCGCCGATCACCGCATTGACCGAGCTGATCATGCCGGTTTTGAGGTCCGCCGCGCTCAAAATCGAATGAATCAGGTTCGTCGTCGTGGTCTTGCCATCGGTGCCGGTGACGCCGATCATCGTCAGGTGGCGCGCCGGGAAGCCGTTCCACGCCGCGTGCAGCTGGGCGAAGGCTTCGCGGCCATTGCGCACGCGCAGATAGGGAATTTTCACCGCAGAGGACGCAGAGAACGCGGAATTGTTCTTCGAAACCTTTGTGGCCTCAGCGTTCTCTGCGGTTGAATCAATTTCGATCTCTCCGACGATCGCCGCTGCGCCGCGCGCGATCGCATCGCCGATGAAGCGATGCCCGTCGACCGACACGCCCCGATACGCAACGAACAACGCGCCCGGCTCGATGCAACGCGAGTCGTCGGTGATGAGCGTGATGTCGGGATCGGAATCGGGTCGAGATTGAAGAGATGGAAGAGATGCGATGAGCTGGCTCAGCCGCATGCCGGCCATTTTACCACGAGTCAAGACCTGCCAGGTCTCGCGAAGTACCCCCGAAGCGCAGCGAGTGGGGTAGAGACCTGGCGGGTGGTGTCCGTAGGACATGGTGACTCCACTCAGGGTGCGGCTGGAAAGAAATCCCTGACAACCTTTGGGTGCACACGGCAGGTCTGCGAGATCGCCGCGTAATGGATTTGATGCTAGAATTGGCGTCTGACCCCTCAACCGGTGACAAGGAGTGCTATGGCTAGGCGCAAGCGGATGTGGGTGATCTTCTTCTCCGGTCTCGCCGTCGCTGCGATCATGCTGCTGTCGGCCGGCATCTCCGGGCTCGAACTTCTTCCCGGCCGGCCTTTCACGCTGGGGGAGAACACGCAGAACGCGTTTCCAGGCATCGGGTCGGACAGCGCGTCGCCGCTGGAAGGGTTCCTGCGGGTGGTTTGGAGTCTGGCCGCCCTCGTGTGCTTTGTGCTCCTGCCCATCTCGATCGTCTACTTCATCATCTCACCCAAAGCCAGGAAGCGAATACTGCGAGACATTCTGTCGCTGGCTGCCTTCCTGATCGTCTATTCGCTTCTATTGGTTCGCAGGGCGCAGTTGGCTGGCGCGAGCGAAGCGCAAGCTTCGGCAGCGCCGGCTACCGATGTGACACTTGTTGAGTTTGCCCCGCCCTCCGAGGGACTCGTGTTCTGGGTGAGCGTGGGCCTGGCCGCGGCAGTCATCGCCGGCGGCTGGTTCGTGTGGCGACGCCTCCGTCCCAAGCCAGGCCCGCTGCAGCAGCTGGCCCAAGAAGCACAGGCGGCCCTCGTGGAGCTGCGCGCCGGAGGCGATTGGAAGAATGCCGTCATCCGCTGTTATTTCGAGATGAGCCGGGCGCTGAACGATCGGCAGGGAATTCGGCGGCAGAGAGACATGACCCCGCGGGAATTCGAGAAGCGCCTGGAACAAACGGGCCTGCCCGCCGAGCACATTCAGCGACTCACACGGCTGTTTGAAGAAGCGCGCTACAGCCCCAAGTACCCGACCGAGCGAGAAGAACGCGAAGCCATCGCGTGCTTGACGGCGATCGTTCAGGCCTGTGGACAACCCTCATGAAAAACCGCCTTATTCCCCTCGCGCTCGCACTGCTGCTGGCCGGTCTGCTCTCCCTGGTATTTAGAGATTTTGTGCGCGAGGCGATCGTCATTCCTGTCGCGTACGCCGTCTGGATCGTGGGCCTGCTGATCGAGAGCCTGCCCCAGGCAATCCTGTGGACATTCTTCCTGGCGATCGTCCTATTCATGGCAGTCGGAAGTCTGATCACTCCCCCCAAGCCCGC
Organism: Anaerolineae bacterium; assembly: GCA_050695975.1. Classification (GTDB taxonomy): domain Bacteria; phylum Chloroflexota; class Anaerolineae; order Fen-1058; family Fen-1058; genus DASSFZ01. The sequence continues at coordinate 1,345 of JBOGUH010000532.1, read as the reverse complement.
TGGGAGAGCGGGGAACGTCGGAGCGGATCGCCGCGGGCAGGTAGAGGTGTTGGCGCGGCGGATCGATCTGGCGGCGGGTGGTTACTACTTCCGCTGGCATCTCGCGCGGCGATTGAGAGACCTGGCTGTGGACGCCATTGCTTATCGCCAGCGGCTGACTCACGAGCAGGTTCAACAGCAGCTGGAAGCCGGAACGCTGGACATGCCACCGGCGATTCGAGCTTATGTCCAGGCCGAACTGACACTCGGCCCGGTGAGCCGCATGTCCGACCTGCGACATCGCTTGCGACCGCGCACGCCGGCCGCGCCGCTCGATCTCGATCCGGAAGAAGTCGTCCGCTACCTGGAACGCACTTTAGTGTTGGAAGCCCAGGTGGAGGTTCAGGGTGACGCTCGCGATCGCTGACGTCGCTGCGCTGGCCGGCCGGGTGATCGCGGAAGTCGAGCGGGCCATCGTCGGCAAAAGGTCGCTGCTAGAGAAGATCGTGACGGCCGTCCTGGCCGACGGCCATATCCTCCTCGAAGACTACCCCGGCCTGGGCAAGACGCTGATCGCCCGCAGCCTGGCTGCCACACTCGGCCTGGAGTTCAAGCGCATTCAATTCACGCCCGACCTGCTGCCCGGCGACATCACGGGCAGCACCGTTTACGATCGCGCCCGGAGCCGCTTCGAGCTGCGCAAAGGTCCGGTGTTTGCAAACATCATTCTCGCCGACGAGATCAACCGCGCCTCGCCCAAGACGCAGTCGGCGCTCCTGGAAGCGATGCAGGAGCATCAGGTGACGATCGAGGGCGAGACGATGAAGCTGCCGGAGCCGTTCGTCGTGATCGCTACGCAGAACCCGATTGAATACGAGGGCACCTTCCCCCTGCCCGAGGCGCAGCTCGATCGATTCATGATCAAGATCGCGGTCGGCTATCCCGCGCCGGAGGAGGAGCGCGAGATCTTGAAGCGGCGGCGGGAACGGCGGCGTGACGAGGTCGCGCTGGAGCGGGTGACGCAGGCCGCGGACTTGCTCGCGATGCGCCAGGCGGTCGAGGGCATCTACGTCGATGCCGACATCGAAAGCTACATCGTCGCACTGGTCAACGAGACGCGCCGCGACCGGCGTGTCAGCGTGGGGGCCAGCCCACGGGGATCGCTGGCGCTGCTGAAGCTGGCCCGGGCGCGGGCTGCCGTAGATGGCCGCGACTACGTATTGCCCGACGACGTCAAGGCATTCATCGGGCCGGCGCTGACTCATCGCTTGATCCTGGTGCCGGATCTGTGGATGAAGCGGCAGGCAGCCGACGAGGTGATCGCCGCGATCGCCCAGGCCGTCCCCGTTCCGGTCATCGATGGGGC
>JBOGUH010000531.1:0-6688 GCA_050695975.1 Anaerolineae bacterium | reverse complement strand
GTCTTGGACGATGGAAAACGCAGCAGCTTGGCGAGGTTCGTTCGAGCCGCCGGATCGAGCGAGATGCCTTCTTTGACGAACGGGCCGAACTCTTTCCAGAAGCCGCGATACGTGTCCGGCGCTTCGGTCGAGAGACGTTCAAGTTCGTCGGTCAGCCGGTTGGTCAGCACGGTGCGCACCCGCTCGACGAGGCGGTTGCTCTGCACCGTCTCGCGCGACACGTTGAGCGGCAGATCTTCCGAATCGACCACGCCCACCACGAAGCGCAGGTGCTGCGGCAGCAGGTCTTTGTTGTACTCTTGAATCAGCACCTTGCGCGAGTACAACTTCAGGCCGTCGTCTTTGCGCAGGCTGAGGAGGCCGCGCTCGCGCCTGGCCGGCACGTACAAGATCGCCTGGATGTGCACGGGCGCGTCGACCGACACGTGCACGCGCGCCAGCGGCTTCTCGAAATCGAGCGTGAGCGATTTGTAAAACTCGTCGTACTGCTCGGCGGCCACTTCGCGCGGCGATTGCCGCCACAGCGCCAGCTGCCGATTGACCTGCTTATCCTTCACCTTGATCGGGAACGACGTAAAGTCAGAGTGTTTCTTAACGATTTGCTCCAGTTTCCAGGCTGACGCAAACTCGGCCGCATCCTCCTTCAACCTGATCTCGACCGTTGTCCCCCGCTGCGCCCGCTCGGCCGGTTCGACGCGAAATGTCTCATCGCCGCGCGAGATCCAGGCAGTCGCCTCGGCATCTTTGCGATACGAGCGCGAGGTCACTTTGACCTCCTCGGCGACCATGAATACTGAATAGAAACCCACGCCAAACTGGCCAATAACGTCCGCTTTCATGCCCGCGCCCGATTCCACCTGTTTCAAAAAGGTCGCTACACCCGAACGGGCCAGCGTCCCTAGATTGTCAATGAGTTCTTCGCGCGTCATGCCGATACCGGTGTCAGAAATCGACAGCGTCTTGGCCTGCTCATCGAAATCAATCTGGATGACTGGCTCCAAGTCGGGATCGAGCACGTCGCGGTTGGTCAGCATCTCGAACTGGACACGATTGATCGCGTCCGACGCGTTCGAGATCAGTTCGCGCAGGAAGATGTCGCGGTCGGTGTACAACGAATGCACCAGGATGTCGAGCAGCTGCCGGACCTCGGCGCGGAACTCGTAGGACTGAGAGGAGGTGGTTTGGCTCATGGCAAATCTCCACCGGTTGGAAGTTGGAGGTTGGAAGTTAGAAGTTGGACCAGACCTGCGTGATGGTCTGGATTATAGCCTAGATGTGTTAGAGCACAGTTAGAGCCTGCTCCGCTCCGGCTGGATTGCTGGGCGTGGAAGCCCGGCCTGCTGTCTGCGCGAGAGGACTCACAGCCAGCCATAACCACCCATAACAAGAATGGAAGAGCGCGGAACTTTAACTGACGATTAATCATCTACAAAGCAGGCTGATGGAAAGCCCATCACCGCATCCGAGAGTCCGGGTTCGCTGCCCGCGAACGGCCCACAGATATAGAAGAGGAGAACGAAATGAACGCCCGCAAGTTGCTCACCATCAGTTTGCTCATCGCGCTACTCGCCTCAGCCTGCAGCGCGGCTGCCACGCCGGCCCCGCCGGGCTACAATCCGCCGCGGGGATACAACCCACCGCCAGGCTACCACCCGCCGCCTGCCGGGGGACAAGCGCCGGCCGCGACGCAGGCGCCCAGCCGCGAGCGATCGTCTGCGGAGATAGCCCCCACGCAGGCGCCGCCCGTTGGAGTGGTGGTTCCGCCTGCTTCCGATGCGCAGTGCTGTCCGCCTCCGCCGCCGTATCCGACGGCATGGCCTCCCTACTCCTACCCCACGCCGGTTTGGCCCGAGCCCACCTATCCCGATTACGGCGTCGCTCCGTTCATCGACGCCCGCGAGGATCACCTGTCCACCTTTGCGATGGACGTGGATACGGCTTCGTACACCAAGATGCGGGACTACATCACCCATGGCAGCCTGCCGCCGTCCGACCTGGTCCGCGTCGAAGAGTTCCTCAACTACTTTAACATGGAATATCCCGATCCTGAATCGGGCGCGTTCAGCATCCATCTCGAAGGCGGGCCGTCGCCCTTCGGCGGCGAGGGAACCCGGCTGCTCAAAGTCGGCATCCAGGGCCGCCACATCGCCGGCTGGGAGCGCAAGGACGCGCTGCTCACCTTCGTGATCGACGTGTCCGGCTCGATGGAAGAAGAAAACCGGATCGGGATGGTGAAATATGGATTGAGCCGATTGGTCGATCGCCTCGGCCCAAACGATCGCGTCGCGATCGTCGCCTTCAGCGAGACGGCCTGGGTCGTGCTCGAACCGACTTCGGTCGAGAGCCGTGGCCGCATCCTCGACGCGATCAACAGCCTGTATCCCGTCGCCTCCACCAACACCGAAGCCGGGCTGCGGCTGGGCTACGACCTGGCCTACCGCAACTACCGCGACGGCGCGATCAACCGCGTGATCCTATGCTCGGACGGCCTGGCCAACGTCGGCATCACCGATCCGAACGTGCTGGCGCAATACGCGCAGGATTACTACGGTCGCAACATCTTCCTGTCGACCGTCGGCGTCGGGCACGGCAGCTACGACGATCGGTTCTTGGAGCAGCTCGCCGACAAAGGCAACGGTCACTATTCGTTCCTCGACAGCGACCAGGCCGCCGAGCGCATCTTCAGTCAGGACCTCGAAGGCACACTTCAGGTCATCGCCAAGGATGCCAAGATTCAGGTCGACTTCAATCCAAACGCGGTGCGCAGCTATCGCCTGTTGGGTTACGAGAATCGCGCCGTGGCCGATCAGGACTTCCGCAACAACGCAGTCGACGCCGGCGAAGTCGGCGCAGGCCACAGCGTGACGGCGCTGTACGAAGTGCAGCTGAACCCCGAAAGCAGCGGCGATGTCGTGGTCGTGCGCGTGCGCTACGAAGACCCGGACACGCGGGCTGTATCCGAGATCGCCAAGACCTTCAATCGCTCCGAGTTTCAATCCGATTTCAGCCGGGCATCGCCGCGCTTCCAGCTGGTCGCCGCCGTCGCGCAGTTCGCCGAGGCGCTGCGCTACAGCCCGTACGCGGAGGGCGGACGGATGAACGACGTGCTCAACCTCGCCCGCGCCGTGCAGTATCAACTGCCGTTCGATTCGGATGTGGCCGAGTTCGCCTGGCTCGTCGAGCAAACGACGAGGATGATGCGGTAGAAGAAGCAAGAAGAACCGAGTTCGCAATGAGGGCGTCCACGCGGACGCCCTATTGTTTCGCCGACGAGCGATTTCACCTGATCTGCCTCACAGGTGTAAACTATTTCCCGCACCGGGAAGAGCTCAATTCTACGGCGACTGAAGTCGTGACTACGAGGTAGAAGTCGATTTGACGCCTCGGCCCGATCTGGGTATGATTACGCCCGCTTTGAATCCCCGATGGAGTGAATTTCACATGAAGGTGCTGCTCACGCGCGACATCGAGAAACTCGGCAAGGCCGGCACGGTCAAGACGGTCGCCGACGGATACGCGCGCAATTACTTGATCCCGCAGGGCCTGGCGGTGTTTGCATCGCCGGGCGCTCTGAAGCAGGCGGAGACGACCCGCAAAGCCGAAGAGAAACGCCAGGCGCAATTGGCGAGCGAGGCGTCGTCCCTGGCCGAGAAGCTGGCCGGCGTCACGCTCAAGTTCCAAGCGCGCGTCGGCGAAGGCGGCAAGCTGTACGGGTCGATCACCGCCAAGCAGATCGTCGACGCGCTCGAGCGAGAAGTCGGCCAGGCGATCGACAAGCGCAGGCTCGACCTGCGCGAGCCGATCCGCAGCCTGGGCTTGCACACCCTCCGGGCGCATCTGGCCACGGACGTGAGTCCCACGTTCGACGTGCTGGTCGAGCGCGACACGAGCGTCGCCGCCGAAGCCGCGGCCGTCGAATTCGAGAGCGCCGCGGTGGCCGACGCGGTGGAAGTCGAACCTGAGAACGTCGCAGAATGAGGTCGATGTTGGACGCCCTGGATGCTGCCGCCGTACATCGGCTCGTCACCACCGTGCGCTGCCCGTCGTGTGGGCAAGCCTTTCACACCGACGACGTCGCGGTGATCAGCCGCCGGCTGGACGAGTGGCTGCTCGACGTGGTGTGCCACACCTGCGCCTCGCATGGCTGGGTGCTGGCCGAGATCGAAGACCCGGCCCACACGCCCATCGATCGGATCGAAGTGGAAGAGTGGCGCCGGTTCCTGCGCCAGTTCCACGGCGACATGCGCGACTTGTTGGGAGAGTGAGACTCATCGAGCGCAATCCAGCCATCGGCGCGTCGTAACTGCCGGTGGCTTCATTTTGCGGCAGACGTTTTGATCCACGAAGAACACGAAGGATCACGAAGTTGTCAGCAGTCAGCAGGAACGCTTCTTGTTTTCGTGTATCTTCGTGACCTTCGTGGATGATTCTGCAAGGGCCCATCTATGGTCGACATTGGCAGCCAACTGCGTCAAGCGCGCGAGGCGCGCGGCCTGAGCCTGGAGCAGGTTCAAAAAGCCACGCGCATCAAGCGCGTCTTTCTCGAGGCGATCGAGTCCGAGCGATTCGACGAATTGCCCGGCCTGGTACAGGTGCGTGGATTCGTGCGCTCGTATGCCAACTATCTCGGCATCGACCCGGATAACCTGTTGGCGCAGATGGACGTCCCGTCGAACGGTGTGGGATATGCGCCGCGCCCGCCGGCCGGATCGAGCGGCGCTTCCCGATCCGAAGCGGCCCGAGTGCGCAGCATGGCCTTGTCCGGCTCTGCGCCGACTGCCGGCCGGAATCCATCTCTGCCGCTGCCACTGCCGATCTTGATCATCGGCGCGATCGTTTTGTTTGTCGTGGGCGGGCTCCTGCTCATCCAGGCATTCGCCGGCGAAGCGCCCGCCCCTCCACCGACAGTGAGGCCGAACGTCCCCGCGTCGATCAGCAGCACAGCCGAGTCCACACCCTTCGCCGTCGCAGCCGCTGGCGTGTCGGTGACTTTGACTGCCGGCGAGCACGTCTGGGTGCGCGTGTCGAACGACGGCTTCACGGCATTTGAGGGCATCCTGACGCCGGATGAAGCGCGCTCCTGGCAGGCCGAACAGCAGGTCATCGTCGAGACCGGCAACGGCGCGGCGCTGAACGTCGCGGTGAACGGACGGGGCATCGGCGTGCTGGGTCCCCGCAATCGCGTGGTCATTCGGGCCTGGGGACCGGAAGGCGAAGTGACGCCCGCGCCGACGGCAGCGCCGCAGACGCCGGAACCAACTGCCAGCGCAACGCCGTAGAAGAGTCTGGGCGTGTAGGGGTATGGGTATAACAAGATACCGCCACGTGCGTATACGTGAGCGGCATCGCGGCGAGCGAGAGTCTGGACTTGCTGTGTGTGCTGGGCAATCCGATCGGCACCGGGATACACAACAGGACGGTGCTGGTGCGCGCCGGTGGTCAGGGCTGGGTGCACACCGGCAGCATTAACGGCAGCGAGAACTCGTCAAAGCAGAACAAGGAGCACGGCGGAAAGGAACGGCGAGCCACCGCTGGCGTGGCCGTTCCCAGCGGAAGGCGATGCGTCCCACACGCGACACTTCTCGAACTTCATCTAGCGCCGAAAGGAGTCAGTAGCTGACTGGCAGGCGCCCACGCCTAGGGAAGTTCGTTCGGCGGCTCCGGCTGACCGCTTGCCTCGCCTGCGCAGTACAGGATGTCTCCGAAGAACCAGCCCCCCTCGCCGTCGCTGCGGTAGGAGAGGACGGCGACGACTTCATCGCCCCGTTTCACCCGGGCCTTGCGGGGACTGGCCTCCGGGTAGCCTGCCGGTTCCACCACGTCGCCGGCCTGCCACCCCGGCAGCTCCCGCGGCGCATCCTCTCTCGCCAGCTCCAACGGGTCGCGGCGTTCCCCCTTCGGCAAGCGGCCCTCGAAGTACTCCACGTAGTCCGGGTGCGTGGCGGTCGGGTGCTCGCACTCGGGCCGGTCGGGGAGCCACACCCCGTCCGGGTCGACGACGTCGAGTCGCACCCACGACGAGCCTGCCTGAGGGTAAGCGTTGGGGGGCGAGCAGATGACCTTCCAGGATCCCGGCCCTTCCTCGGAAACGGTCTCCGAGATGCCGGGGGGCGCCTGGTGCTGGTTGAAGGCGCTCGTCGGGTTCTCCTGCTTGTAGACGTAGCGCTCCACGCTGGCGCGATTGTCGACCCGGAGGTGAACGCCGTCAGCCTGGACCTGAACCACCGGTGTGAGCACCTGGGTGCCTTCGGCTTCGCACACGATCTCTGCCACCTCGGCCGCTGGTCCACAAGCCGTTAACGCTACGAGCAGCAGAGATGTTAACACTATTGAAAACAAGGTTGAATTGTTCACGCTCAAGTCACCTTTCTTATTGTGGGAGAGCAATTGACACAAGAATGCCGCGCCTAACGATGGCGCACTCCTAAACGTTGGCCGCTGTCCGACTCTTCAGGTGAACGGTTCAACGATCCAGCGTAACCCAATCCGCGACACCGGCGCCAATAGGAAGATCAACCTCTCGTAAGCGGTGCGTCCCTATCTCGACCAGCCAAATAGCCGGTCGTCCTTCCAGCGGCGCATGATTGAAGGCCAGCCAGCCGCTGTCCGGACTCCACACGCCCATCCGAGGCCATCGGCCGCTCACCCCGAGATAATATTCTTCCTCCGATTGCGCGTCAGCTCGGAC
>JBOGUH010000530.1:0-5083 GCA_050695975.1 Anaerolineae bacterium | reverse complement strand
CGTCTGCCGATCCGGCCGACGCCCCTAGTTGGACGAGAAGACGAAGCGACCTTTACGGCAGCTTGGGTCGAGGGACACGTGATGACGCTGGGGCAGGCTATCGAATACGCGCTGGCAGCTGAGAGTGAGCCAAACACGACAACGAATTAAGGAAGGAGCGAACGGGACGTAGCGCTGCACCGCATGTGTTCGTTCTATCCTCAATTCGCTGTTGTCTGCGCTTGACCTGCTTCCCCCCCCTCGCTATAATGCTGCCGTGAACATCAGCCCCAAATTCGTTGGTAATCTTTCCACACATCCAGTTGCCGGTGGCGAGACTTCATGCTAGGTCAAACAGGTCTTTCTTCCGAAGAAAAAATTCGCAGGGCAGTGCGGGCGGCCAAGCTGGAGATGGCGCCGGCGCACATTGAGTTTCTGAAGAAGGTTCCGCCTGAGGTCAAACTGGCGAACGCTTTCAGTCTGTTCGCCATGGCGCGCGACGCGTTGTATTACCAGGAAATCAGACGCGGGCTTTCTCACGAAGAAGCCCTGCGCGCAGCAGCGCGCAGGCTCCTGAATAGCAATGTCTGGTAAGCCGATCTCATCCGACGATCAACGCCGTTTCTACCAGCGACTGATTGAGGCGCTGGAGAGACTCGATATTCCTTACGCGATAGGCGGCTCAGTAGCCGCCATGGTCTACAGCGAGCCTCGGCTTACGATCGACATCGATGTGATGCTTGACGCTCAACCGCGCGACCTCAAACGATTTACGGACGAGATTAACCGATGGCAGATTTATATCTCGCCGCTGGAGACCATCCTTGAAACGAGCATGCCTCATGGGTTGCCTTTTAATGTCATAAATGGCACGCTCGGCACAAAGGCCGACTTCTACGTGGCGAAGCAGTCCGGCCTGGATGCCTCAGCCATGGCGCGGCGTCGCAGGATGACATGGGACACGCAGACTGGTTCTGAAGCGTGGTTCCTATCGCCAGAAGATATAATTCTCTATAAACTGAGTTACTATCGCCTCAGTGGCGAAGTGTCACAGAAGCACCCCATCGACATCAGCAAGATGCTAGCCGTGATCGGCGCAAGCCTGGATGCTGCCTATGTTCAACATTGGGCCGCGGAAATCGGCGTCGCCGATCTGTGGCAGGCGCTCTGGGACGAATTTCAAAAGAAGTGACCGATATGAACATCAGCCCGGAAGCCCAATCGCTCTTTCCAAGCATCTACGAAGTTGTCAAACAGGCGCCGTGGGGAAAAGTCACCACCTACGGCGCGGTGGCGCAAATCGTCGGGCGTGGCTGTGACGCGCGTTTAGTCGGCTACGCGATGGCCGGCCTCAAAGACGACGACGTGCCCTGGCAGCGCGTGATCAACGCGCAGGGCAAGATCAGCCCGCGCGCCGGTCGGGGCGCGGACATCCAGCGCAAGCGGCTCGAAGCCGAGGGCGTGGAATTCGACGAGCGTGGGCGGGTCGACTTCGATCGCTTCGGCTGGCGCGGCCCTGATGCGGAGTGGGCCGCTCAACACGGCTATCGCACGCTCAAACCGAAAGGCGAGAAGCGCAGCCAGCCCAACTTGATTTGACTGACGCCTGACCACACATGCCCTTCCACGAACTCGTCGGTAACCCGCACATGCACACGCCGTTCTCGGACGGCGAGTGGTATCACGCTCAAATCGCCGAGGCGGCCGCAGCCGCCGGCCTCGATTTCATTATCACGACCGATCACAACGTATGGGTCAACGGGCCGGAGGGCTACCACGGCGGCGTGCTCGTCCTGGTCGGCGAAGAAGTCCACGACAACCGGCGGCAGCCACAGGCCAATCACCTATTGATCTACGGCGCTGAAACGGAAATGAGCCAGTGCGCCGGATCGCCGCAAGGGTTGATCGACGCCGCGCGCGAACGGAACGCGCTGACCTTCCTGGCCCACCCGCTCGATCCGCCGCTCGACTTCGTTAACGAAGAGAGCCTGTCGTGGGTCGACTGGGAGGTCGAGCGTTACACCGGCATCGAGATGTGGAACTACATGACGGAATTCAAAGCGCGCATTCCGAATCGCCTGCTGGCGCTGTGGTACGCCTTCAACCCGAGAAGCGCGATCCGCGGCCCGTTCCGACAAACGCTGGCGATATGGGACAGTCTGCTGGCCAGAGGGCGGCGCGTCGCCGCGATCGGCGGGGCGGATGCCCACGGCTCGACCTACACACTCGGCCCGATCAGCCGCACGCTCTTCCCGTACGCGTATCTCTTTCGCTGCGTCAACGTCCATCTGCTGATCGAGCGGCCGCTCAAGCGCGACGTGAGCGCCGACAAGCAATCGATTTACACAGCGCTGGCCCAGGGCCGCGGCTGGATCGGCTACGATTTGATCGGCAGCACGCGAGGCTTTCGCTTCGCCGCACGGAGCATGACCAACTCGGCGGGCATCGGCGAGGAGATCAAACGCGCCGGCGCGGTCACATTCGAGGTCGAGACGCCGGCTGCGGGCCGCATCCGTTTGATCCGCGCGGGCAAGGGTGTGGTCGCCAGCGGCCGCGGCCGGAGGCTCAAATACACCAGCGCGGACGCCGGCGCGTACCGCGTCGAAGTCACACGGAGTGGCAAAGGCTGGATTTACTCTAATCCGATCTACGTGCGCTGAGCGCGTATCGCTTATTGCGTATTGCGTATCGTGACTTCTGATCCCACTAACTATCAAACCATCCAACGGCAACGACAAACCACCACTGCAATGCAATCCCTCAAGCGCCTTGTCTTGATCATGACGGTGGCGCTGGCCGCTTGCAGCCCCGCGCGCAGCGCACGCCTAACCAACACGCCCCTGCCGCTGCCTTCGCTGACACCGATCGTCGTGTCGCGCGCGCCGGCGAGCGCCGCGCCGATCGCCAGCCCGACAAGTTCGCCGTCTCCGAATCCAACTTTGACAGGCATACCGACTGCAACAGAGACACAGCCGACTGTCACACAGTCCGCTTCACGTGGGCAGGCTACGCCGGCGGTAGCGGGCATGCTCTCCCGCGATGCAGCACCCATCGCAGTTACGGATGCGCTGCATGCGGCGGGCATCGACTCGAACGTGTACTGGCTCACTTTCGGCGGCGAGGAGCAGCTGATGATCCAGTACGCCAGCCCGATCGTCAACCGGCCGGGCTACGCTGACAGGCTGCAAACGGTCAAGGCCGTCGCCGTGGCGAACTTCCTCAAAATCGATCCGCCACTCTACACGTTGACCATCGCCGCGACCGACATCACCGGCACGAGCGATACGGTCGTCCGGCTGCGCCGCGAGACAGTCGAACGCTGGTCGCGCGGCGAGATCGGCGACGCCGACCTGCTCAACAACGGCTTCGAGCCTATACGTATCGTCGTCACCTGCTCGGAGACCGAATGTACAGCCGTCAAGCCGACGCCCTTCCCGACCTTCCCGCCGTTCCCGTTTCCGACATTCCCTACGCCGACGCCGTAATGCATGATGAGTGACGAGGGGGTACGGTGCGCACGCAAATGTTGTCAGGTAAAACCTGTTCTGCCGCAGCGGGAGCACCCCCGCTGCGCGAGGGCAGGCTGGACCGCATGTGTTGCACTGCGGTAGGAGCATGTCAGCAGTGCAACTGCTGACAAACTTTGCTCAGCAGTGCAACTGCTGACAAACTTTGCAAACTTTGCGTGTACACGGGGTACGGTGGGGGATGCAGCGGCCTGCCGCGTTGGGGTATAATCATGACTATCGATCTTGCTTCGCCGGCATGTCGTGCGCGAAGAGGTCTGGGTCGTATGAAACTGCCTAAAGATGTCGCTCAACACTTGGGCATGGATCGAGACGCGCTGGTCAGCCCGCGTCACGGGAGCACTGCACTGCATGTGTTGCGAGCGCTTCCTTCGACCCTTCGGCTCCGCTCCCCACTCCCTTCGGTCGGGGACTTCGCAGGGCAGGCTTCGCTCAGGACAAGTTTTGCGAAGCAATCTCCTGCACGGATAGCCCTGCTCGCTCATGGCGGCTGAGATTGCTTCGTCGCAACTATCGCACCCAGTTACGATGCGGTTCATGCTCCTCGCAATGACGGCTGAGCAGTAACGGGTCGCGAAGTTTTAGCAATCTCATCGTTGACCAAGGCTGAGCAGTAACGACTATTCTTACTGGAGAGAACAAATGACTCAGAAGTTTGAGCTCGTCTCAGAGCTGAGACCCACCGGCGATCAGCCGGAAGCGATCGATAAACTGGTCGATGGCCTGAAGCAGGGCTATGCGCGCCAAACCTTGCTCGGCGCAACCGGCACCGGCAAGACCTTCACCGTCGCGCACGTCGTCCAACGCGTGCAGAAACCGACGCTGGTCATGGCGCACAACAAGACGCTCGCCGCGCAGTTGTACGCGGAGTTCAAGGACTTCTTCCCGAATAACGCCGTCGAGTACTTCGTCTCGTACTATGACTACTACCAGCCCGAAGCCTACATCGCCCGCACCGACACGTACATCGAGAAGGATACGGCGATCAACGAAGAGATCGATCGGCTGCGGCTGTCCAGCATGTCGGCGCTGATGAGCCGGCGCGACGTGATCATCGTCGCCTCGGTGTCGTGCATCTACGGCATCGGCAACCCCGAAGACTGGGGCAAGGTCGTCGTCAACATCAAGACCGGCGAGACGCGCCGGCGCGACGTGCTGCTGCGGCACCTGGTCGACATCCAGTACGAGCGCAACGACGTGAACTTCACGCGCGGCAGGTTCCGCGTGCGCGGCGACACGCTCGAAGTCCAGCCGGCCTACGCCGAAAGCGCTTACCGCATCGAGTTCTGGGGCGACACGGTCGAGCGCATCACCGAAATCGATCCGCTCACCGGCGAGGTGCTTCGCGCAGAAGCGGCGATCGCCATCTACCCGGCCAAGCAGTTCATCACGCTAGACGACAAGCTGAAGCGCGCTATTCAATCCATCGAAGAGGAACTCGTCGAGCGGTTGGCCTGGCTTAAGAGCAACGACATGCTGCTGGAAGCCCAGCGGCTCGAACAACGGACGAAGTACGACCTGGAAATGATGCGCGAAGTGGGCTACTGCTCTGGCATCGAGAACTACTCGCGCCACCT
>JBOGUH010000529.1:0-2779 GCA_050695975.1 Anaerolineae bacterium | reverse complement strand
AGGCAGTACCTCGCTGCCCATCGTGAAAGTCCACGGGGGACAACCAGCGCGCGCGGCAGCGAAACCAGCTCGGACAGCCAGGCTCGGATCGAAGGCAAGAACAGAACGATCGCGATCGCCAGCAACGCCCAGCCGGCCTCCGCGCGAAGCGCGCCGATTAACCCCAGTGCCAGCGTCGCCGCGCTGAACGCGCCCAGCCCGATGCCGATCGACAGCGCGACCCGCTCGGCAGTTTCCCCTCGCTCACCGATCAGCCAGCGCCCCACGCCAGCGCCGGCCAGCACGATCACCGCGCAGAGCAGCAGCGAGGCAAGCCCCTCGGCGATCCGCGTAAAGCGTTCTGCTTGAAGCGCAAGCTGCACGGCCACCGTCCCGGCCAGCAACGCGCCAAGCCAGGCCAGAACGAAGAACGCAGCTCGACTCAAACCAGGTTTGATCATCCTATCCAACCCCGCTGAGCGGGGCGCAGGCAGCCAACACCCCAGGCAATATCAATAACAACAACCCGCTCGGCGCCCACAGTCCGGCGAAATAGGGCAGCCAGCGCCGCCGGTCCGTCGCCGCCAGCCAGATCAGCGAGGCGGCCATCATCCCGCCGGCCAGCCGCATCACCGCAAAAGTGTCGATGTACGATGCGCGCGGCATGAATGTCACGAACAGCACGTTCGCGCCCAGCAGGAACGCAGACAAGCCGCGCCTGCCCCGCAGCGCATCGCGGGCAAGCGCCAGCGTCAGAACGATAGACGGGATGACGATCCACAATACCAGGATCAACTGCGCTTGAGCGGGTTCGGTGAAGCGCAGCCCGCCGAAAGGGATCGCTTCGAACCGCGTCCGCTCCGTCGCAAACGGCGACTGGCCAAGCCAGGCACTGACCAACGCGCCCCATACGATCGACGGCCCCAGCGATCCCAGCCCGACACCGATCGCCGTGCGCCAATGGCGAGAGGCCAGCAGCCACAGCACGACACCGCCGGCGTACACGTAGCCCGTTTCTTTGGTCAACGCGCTGAGCGCGAGCAGAATCGTCACAGCCCCTGTACGAGGCATCTGTGTAGGAGGCGTCTCTCGAAGATCCCCGTAGCGCAGCAGAGGGGGCAGATGCCGACCTGAACGCGATAGAATTGTTACCGCTCCCAAAGCCAACGCCAATGCCAGCGGCTCGTTCAAGTCGGCCCGCAGCGCGAATAGCATCCCCGCCGTCAGCGGCGCCACCAGCGCATACCACCGGCTGGCCGCGTGCCACTCCAGCAGATCGCCGAGCAGCGAGGCAATCGCGCCGAGCGCGATGACGTTGACAGCGATCAACATCCATGGTACCAGCGCAGCCTGCCCGCCCAGCGAAAGCAGCCAGCCAAGCGCCGGGTATACGATACGCAGGTAACGATATGCGGCCGCATCCATCGTGCGCGCTGCGCCGATCGGATCGATGGCGATGTAATAAGCGAACTGGCCGTCGTAGCCTCGGTTGCCGGTCGGGTCGCTTTGCTCGAATCGCTTCCCGATGAGCGCGAACGATCGCGCATCCCAGTCCCGCACGGACAGCGACAACGCAACAAACGCGATCGCCATTGCTGCAACAACGAGCCCTGGCGCTAAAGTCGACGAATAAATCCGCATTCGGTTATCCCTATCTATCCATTCACACTGTTGCTTGCGGCGGGTTACGAACCCGCCGCTACGCCGCCGAGTCGCGGACTCGGCGGGAGCGAGGGGGAGCGAGTGTGTTCATCCCTTGCCCAGCCGTTCGCAGCGTCGGACTATCTCGACCAGCAAGACCACGAGCAGCAGTGTCCTGAACATGATCGTCACGACGACCAGCTCCCATAAATCACGCGAGATCAATACGGGCCACTCGACCAGATTGACCAGTCCAAAAATCAGCACGAATCCGATCCCCGACGCATCCGGCATCATCAGCAGAACGAGCGGAATCAAAATCATTTGCCACTGCGGACTCCACCCCTTCGACCATAACAGAAAGAGCACGTACGTGATCGTCAATATGCCGACCGTCTTGTAGGAAGCGTCTCCAGACGCCGATGCTCCAGATGCCGACCTTACCACCCGCCACAAGATCGCCACGTACACCACCCCAAACCCGATCGCCTTCAACCCGTCCGGCACGCGCGGCGGATTGCCGACCGGCGTCGTCGCCAATGCGATGTCGAAATGACTATCGACCCCGCTGAGCGCCCCACTCCGGAGATTGCCGTCGATCAGCGCCCACACCGTCTCCCACGATGACCACCCTACAGGCGAGGCCAGCGAGGCACGCGTCGTATCCGGCGCGGCGACGAACAAGGGTGCGATGATCGAGACAACGACCACAGTCACGATTCCAACATAAATAACCGTCTTACGGATTGGTCTTACTAGCGCGACTACAGGCACGATCAACAGCGGCACGAGTTTGACCATCACGCCGAGACCCGTCGCGATCGCTGAAGAACCATCGCGCCCATCCAGCAATCGATCGAGCGCGAACAGCAGGCAAAAGGCCGTGATCGCCTCGAACTGCCACCAGGAGATAATGACCGGCACAGACAGCGCGGTATATACCCAGCCCAGGCGCGTCGCGGTCGCTTCGCCATGCAGGCGCGAAGCCAGGCGCATCAGCAAAATCAGGTTGCCTGCGCTAAACAAGGTGTTGATGGTTCCCAGCGCAAACGTGTAAGCATCGTAATCGGCCGAGGCCGTGAGGCGATACACGACGGTCGAGAGGAAGGGGAAAATCGGAGGATACTCCATCCAGTAGTGCAAATACGGCCACAAGCCC
>JBOGUH010000528.1:0-2620 GCA_050695975.1 Anaerolineae bacterium | reverse complement strand
CGTGTATGGTGTTGGCCGGTTGGCGGTCGAGGCCGAATGACCAACGATAGCGCTTCTACCGCGTCGCGTTTTACGTTTCGCGCGGCACGCATCACCCAACGCGCGTCACGCAGCTGGCTTGCGCGCGACGCGGCCGTGGTTCTGGTCATCCTCGCCGTGTGGCTGCTGTTTTACTGGCGCTTGTTCACGCCGATCGAAACCGATCGCGTCCAGTTCCCGTCAGGCGACTTCACACAGCAGTTCCTGGTCTTCCGCAGTTTCGCGCTGGACGAACTTCGGCAGGGCCGCCTGCCGTTGTGGATGCCGTGCGTCGACAGCGGCTATCCGTATCAAGCCGATCCACAGTCGGCGTTTTTTTATCCGCCGGCCATGCTGAATGTGCTGCTCCACCTCGTGAGCGGCGCTGCCCAATTTTCTCTAAGCGCGCTTGAACTTGAAGCAGCTTTGCACGTGCTGCTGGCCGCGTTGTTGATGGCCGGCTTTCTGCAGGCTGAAGTGCGGCATCGCGCCAGCGCGCTCGTTGGCGCGCTGGCCTTTGGCTTCGGCGGTTACCTCACCGGCTATCCCCTCCTGCAAATGGCGATCGTCGAAGCAGCCGCGTGGCTGCCGCTGGCGCTGTGGGGAGCGCGTCGACTGTCGATGCAGGCTGGCCCGCGATCCGTTGCACTGACGGCTGCTCCGCTGGCGTTGAGCGTCCTGGCCGGGCATCCGCAGACCTACACGTTCATCTTCTATACCGTGACAGTCTACTTTCTCTATCGGGCGTGGCGCGCGCGGCTGGCCTGGCGAAGCGCCGCTCTTCGCCTGATCGCTGTCGTGGGACTGGCCATCGTGCTGAGCGCCGTGCAGCTGCTGCCTTCCTTCGAGTATGCGCGCCTGTCGACTCGCGCCGAGCTGTCCTACGTCGAATCGGGCATCGGCTTTCCGCTGGCAGACTTGATCCAGTTCGTCCTGACCGGCGTGGTCAGCCAGTTCAACCCGTTGTACGTCGGCCTGCTGCCGCTGGCGTTGGCCGGCCTGGCGCTTGGGGCTGCGCGCAACCGCGACAAGGTTTTCTGGGTCGTGCTCGGTAGCGCCGGCCTGCTCTTGTCATTCGGCAGCAACCTGGCTGTCTTCGATCCCGTTTACTGGTTCGCGCCCGGCTACCGGCTGTTCCGCGATCAAGAACGCCACGCGCTGATTGTCGCCTTGGCGATGAGTGTGCTGGCGGCATACGGCGCGGATGCGCTGCTGCACAGCATGTCACGCCGGATGCGCGCCTGGCTGCGCGGCGAGATGCGCTGGCTGGCTATCGGCTTCGTGCTTCTTCTCATCGGGCTGGCCGTCGTATCCTATCTGAGTTGGCAGGGCAGCTCTCCCGGCCTCCCGGCGCTGCCCGATCGCGTCGCGCTGGCCGTGATCGCGCTGGGCGCGTCGCTCGGCCTGCTGTCACTTCGATCGTTCCGATCGGCCCGGCGGCGCTGGCTGCCGGTTATCATGATCGCGATCGTCGGGTTCGATCTGGCGACGGCCAATCGCGAAGTGAACTGGGCCGCGCCGCACGATCCGTTCCCGGCCCAACCGGCCATCGCGGCGATCCAGGCCGATGCGCCCGCCGCGGCGACCTTCCGCATTCACAACGAGCAGCGCTTGCCGGGCCACCTCTTGTGCGTGCATGGGCTGAACGAAGTCGGCGGGATCACGCCTATCCGTCTGGGTCACTATAACCGCTTCGTGAAGACGGTGCCGCGTGAAGTCCGCTGGCCGCTGCTGAACGTGCGTTACGTCGTCACCTGGCGCAGCGTGTTAGACGATCACCTCGGCCAGCCGGTCGATGCGGCGTTGCTCTCGCAGCAGGGCGAAGGCCAGGCTGCGATCTACGTCTATCGGTTAAACCGGGATCACCCGCGCGCGTGGGTTGTCCATCGCGTCGAGTCGCGATCGGATCACGCTGCGATTTACGCGGCGCTGGCCGAACCGGGATTCGATCCGAGGCAAGTCGCTTATACCTCCGCGCCTGTGCATGTCGAGCCGGCGGCCGGCGCCGATCAGGTCTCGTTCTCAGCGCTGGATCCGGTGTACCTCGGCCTCGACGTTGATCTGAGTTCGTCCGGGCTGCTCGTGGTGAGCGAGGTGAACTACCCGGGCTGGGAGGCAACCGTCAATGGTGTGGCTGCGCCGGTCGTCGAAGTCGATGGGCTGCTGCGCGGGGTTGAATTAGCGGCCGGGCCTTCGCGCGTCGAGTTCACGTATCGGCCGAGGTCGTTGCTGTTGGGCGGCCTGCTGTCTGGGGTAGGATTTGTCGCCTGGTTGATCTTATTGTCCAGAAAAAGGACGAGGGATGAAGGCTGAAGGATGAAGGATGTGCTGACCGATCGAGCGACTGTCACCTTGTCACCCGGTCACTGCCGATCCATCTGGATCGCTGTGGCGCTGACGCTTATTGCTCTTGCGGTACGCGTTTACCGTTTGGATTTCTTCGCGCTGCGCGGCGACGAGTCGTTCACGGTGCAGTTCTCATCACTGCCCTCCGCTGAGTTATTCGAAGGCATTCGCACGGTCGAACCGAATCCGCCGCTGTACTATTATGCATTGCGCGGCTGGATGGCCGCCGCCGGGCAAGGCGAGTACGCCGCACGCT
>JBOGUH010000527.1:0-3089 GCA_050695975.1 Anaerolineae bacterium | reverse complement strand
ACGTGCGTTTGAAAGCAGCGATCCAAGATGGTGAACTCGGCCGCCCGGTCCTCTTTCGCAGCACGCAGCGCGATGCCGATGCGCCCCCGGCCTCGTTCTGCAATCCGGCGGTGAGCGGCGGGATTTTCGTCGACATGGGCATCCACGAATTCGACCTCGCCCGTTGGCTGTTCGACGACGAGATCAGGGTGGTGCAAGCCGTCGGCAGCGCGCTGGTGTTTCCGGCGTTAGCGGACGTCGGCGATCTCGACAACGCCTGCGTCAATCTGCGGTTTGGGGGAGGGGCCGTGGGCACGGTCGACCTCAGCCGCAACGCGCGTTACGGCGAGGACATCCGCACCGAGGTGGTCGGCTCAGCCGGGGGGATGTTCGTCGGCGCACTGCCGGTTGGATCGCTTTCACCCCGCGACCCCGACGCCGCCATCGACGATCAGTATCGCCCGGAGTCTCAAGCCTTCGTGGACGCCCTTCTCAATGGCGGCGAACTTCCGGCGACAGGCGCCGACAGCCGTGCTGCACTGATCGTCGCGCTTGCAGCGCGTGAGTCTTCCCAAACCGGGAAAACGATTGTGCTCGAATAACATGTCTCGCACCTACGACTTGATCACGATGGGCCGCTCGTCGATCGATCTGTATGCCAACGACGTCGGCGCGCCGTTCGTGAACATCAAGAGTTTTGCCGCCTACGTCGGAGGTTCGCCCACCAACATTGCGGTCGGCGCGCGCCGGCTGGGGCTGCGTGTCGCGCTGCTCACCGCCACGGGCGAAGACCCGGTCGGCGATTTCATCCTCAACTTTCTGAATCAAGAAGGTGTGGACACGCGCTTCAGCCCGCGCAAGCCGGGAACGCGCAGCAGCGCCGTGCTGCTCGGCATCGAGCCGCCGGATAAGTTCCCTCTCGTCTTCTACCGCGACAACGCCGCCGACATCCACTTAACCGTCGACGATGTGCTGAGGACACCCATTGCCGATAGTCGGGTTCTGGAAATCTCGGGCACCGGCCTCAGCAAAGAACCCAGTCGAAGCGCGACGATTTTCGCCGCCGAGCAGGCTCGCACGGCTGGCACGACCGTAGTGCTCGACCTTGACTTTCGCGCCGACCAGTGGCACGACCCGCGTGCCTTTGGCATGACGCTACGCTCCATCCTGCCCTTGATCGATGTCGCCTTCGGCACCGAGGCCGAGATCAAGGCCGCCATGCTGAGAGAAGCCAGGCAGCTCACCATCACGTATTCGCAAATTTCTAATCCTGAGGTGATCGGCGATCTGGACGCAGCCATCCAGGCGCTTTTCAGACGTGGGCCTCAGGCGCTGGTCGTCAAGCGGGGTGAAAAGGGCGCTTCCGTCTTTCTCGCCAGCGGCGAAGTGATTGATGTGCCAGGCTTTCCGGTCGAAGTGTACAATGTCCTGGGTGCAGGTGACGCTTTCGCGAGCGGATTCATCTATGGTTACCTGAAAGGCTGGGACTGGTACAAGGCTGCCCGGATGGGCAACGCCTGCGGCGCGATCGTCGTCACCCGGCACGGCTGCGCGAACTTTATGGCGTACGAGGAAGAGGCGCTGAGGTTTGTGCAGGAACGGGGGGGATTTTAAAGACATATAGCGTATTCCGTATTGCGTAGGGCTTATTCTGTATCGGCGTGCTCATGCGCATTACGCCATATGGGATATGAGGGAGATTTCGCATGACTTTCGACGATTGGATCAAAACTGTCCCCATTCTCTTAAAACTGGTGCCTGAGCACCGAGGAGAGAAAATCCACGAAGAGATCGCTCAGTATGAAGCACATCCGATCGATACCCTCCTCACCGATATCCCCATGCCGCACGATTAATTACGCAATACGTAATACGCAATACGATCAGGAGAACCCCCATGCGTACAAAGCAACTAACCATGGCCCAGGCCATCATCCAATTCCTAAAGCACCAGTACATCGAGCGCGATGGAAAGCAGCAGCAGTTTTTTGCCGGCTGCTTCGGCATTTTTGGTCACGGCAACGTCGCCGGTATCGGCCAGGCGCTGCAGGAGCATCCCGACTTTCGCTATTACCAGGCCCGCAACGAGCAGGCGATGGTGCACACGGCTGCCGCCTTCGCTAAAATGAACAATCGACTGCGGACATTTGTGTGCACCACATCGATCGGGCCGGGCGCGACCAACATGCTCACGGCTGCCGCGGGCGCGACGATCAACCGTCTGCCGGTCTTGCTCCTCCCCGGCGACATTTTCGCTCGCCGCAACGTGGCGCCGGTGCTCCAGCAACTCGAATCGCCATCGACGCAGGACATTTCGGTTAACGATTGCTTCAAGCCGATTTCACGTTATTGGGATCGGATCAATCGCCCTGAGCAGATCGTGACGGCTCTGCCGGAAGCCATGCGCGTGCTCACTTCGCCGGCTGAAACCGGCGCCGTCACGCTTGCCCTGCCGCAGGATGTCCAGGCGGAAGCCTTCGACTATCCTGCCCAGCTGTTTGAGAAACGGGTGTGGGTCGTCCCGCGCCCGCGGCCGGATGGGGTATTGCTGCAACGGGCAGCCGAATGGATCCGCGCGAGCCAGGCGCCGCTGATCGTTGCGGGGGGCGGAGTGATCTACAGTGAGGCAATCGAAGCACTGGCGCGCTTTGCCGCGCGCACGGGCATGCCTGTGGCGGAAACGCAGGCCGGCAAAGGATCGCTCCGCTACGATCATCCGCAGTCGTTAGGTGCGATGGGCGTCACCGGCGCGCCGGGCGCGAACGTGATCGGCCGCGAAGCCGACCTGATCGTCGGGATCGGCACTCGCTACAGCGACTTTACGACTGCCTCGAAGACGGCCTTTCAGAATCCGGACGTTCGCTTCATCAACGTCAACGTCGCCGAGTTTGACGCCTATAAACATGGTGCGCTGCCCCTCGTCGCCGATGCGCGGGCGGCGCTCGAAGAGCTCGACGCCGCCTTACAGGACTATCGCGTGGCTGATGTCTATCGCGCCCGTGTCGAGAAATTCAATCGAGAGTGGGATGCCGAGGTGAGCCGTATCTACAACCTGGAGCACGGCCCGCCGATCAGCCAGGGCGAAGTGATCGGCGCCGTGAATGAGGCGT
>JBOGUH010000526.1:0-1605 GCA_050695975.1 Anaerolineae bacterium | reverse complement strand
GTTCAACTGCGACACGTTGCGGAAGCTGGCGTACACGACGGTGTCGGTGTAGGCGTTGTACACGCCGAAGCGGCCCGGCACGTTGAGCCAGGCTTCGGGATCGAGCGCGCGCGTTTCAAAACGCACCACGCGATCTTCGCCCAGCTGCTGGCCCCACGGATCGGCGATGTCGCCTTTGAGCGTCACCTCGAACGAGGCCGACGGCCCGGCGCTGAAGGCGTACAGGTAGCGGCTGTCGTAGCTCGAGTAATACGAATACACGTCGGTGGGCGATACGGGCGGCGTGGCGAACACGCCCGCGGCCAGCGTCTTCTCATCGACCGGCGCGCTGAAGGTGATTTCCATCGCCGTGTACGGATCGACGCCGGTCTGCCCGTCGCTCGGACTGGTGCGGACGACACGCAGCGGAGGAACCGTGCGGAATTGCCACGCGTAGTCGAGTTCCGTCGCGCTGCCGCCGCCAATCGTCTGCGCGCCCACGGCGACCTTCGCCGTGTACTGCGCGTCACGCTTGAGCAGCTGCGTCGGCGTGAAGACCAGCGTCGCGTCGCCCGGCCAGCCGAATGTGCCTGCCACGCTTGAGCCGGATGCGTCGGCTAGCGAAAACGCCGCCTGCGCCGATTCGCGATTCATCGGCTGGTTGAACTCGACGCGCACGACGCGATCCAGCCACACGTTCGTTTCCGAATCGCCCGGCTCGCTGGCGAGCACTTGCGGCGGCTGCGTCAAGAACGACCAGACGTAATCCTCGCGCAGGATCGCCCCAGATGGATCGCTCAACCCGGCGGCGACCTTCGCCGTGTATGCCGTGCCGGCCTGCAGTGGCTCGCCGGGGTGGAACACGTAGATCGAGGTATTCAGCCACTCGCCCGATCCCTTCACAGGTGGGTCAAGCGCCAGTGGTTGCGGCAAGCTGCCCTGCTCGGAGATCGCCGTCAACGGCGCGACCGGCCGGTTGAACATCACCGTGATGTCGCTGGTGAGCGCAACAGCCTGTGTATCCGGCGCGGGGACGACCTGCGTCACTTCGAGGAAGCCGACCGCCTTGAACCTGAACAGCAGCTCTTGAAGCAGGTTCCTGCCATTGGCCGCCATCGCGCTCGTGCCGACCTTGACTTCGTAGGTCGCATCGCGATCGAAGCCTTCGCCGGTGGGGATGATCTTAAGCAGTGTATCGTTCTCTTCCCACTTGACGCTGTACGGCACACCCGGCGCGATGGACAATGCTTCCTCGGTCGATTTGCGATCCATCGGCTTGTCGAACACCAGCACGATCGGCGCAGCCGTGCCCTGCTCCTCGCCGCGCTGTGGCGCGCGATCGACCAGCACCGGCGGCAGTTCGCCCGTCAGCGAGATCGCCGGCCGATTGGCCAGCAGCGCAAGGCCGCCCACGCCGGCGACGGCCAGCACGGCGACGAGAGCCAGAATCAACGGAAGTCGGTTACGCGCGCCGGGCGACATTGGGCCGGGTGGTTCGATTTGAGCGGTCGTCATGCGGTCATACTCCTGAGAGGCTGTCTGAGAACTCGGCGGAGGCGGCTCCTACACCGCCAAATTGCCGGGCATGAGAGCCCGGCCCGGCTACTTTTCAGACAGTCTCTGAGC
>JBOGUH010000525.1:0-1991 GCA_050695975.1 Anaerolineae bacterium | reverse complement strand
GAGTGTGCCTTCGGCGTTCTTTTCGATGTCTGTTCGGTCCCACCGCATGGGCACGTACTGGACGTTCCGCCACAAGTCGATCATGTCGTCGTAGTGCGGATGATACGGCAGGCCGCTCTGGCCGGTCGTGTGGATGAAGCGCGACGCGTTCAGGTCGCTCAGATCCACGATCTGCCGCAGCGAAGGCCCGCTACGTACCCAGAAGATGGACACCAGCTTGGGCAAGGGCCGGCCGGCGTCGTCCGGATCGGGATAGGCCCGGCTGAAACTGCCGCTGTTGTTATTGACGAGCGCCGTGCCTCCACTGACGGCGAACGGCCCGCGATTGAAGATGAAGGCCACCGGGCTGGCGCCCAACGCCTGGCTGGCAAACGTCACCGTGTGCAGCTTGCCCCACGCCCAACTGGCTGGATCGCCGCCAAATTCGGCTGACAGTGCTTGGGCTGCGTCGGTCAGCGATTTCTTCAAGATGTCATCGCGCGCCTCTGTCACCCCCGTCGAATTGACGTTATCCCACCAGCGCGAATCGGGCTGCGCCAGCAGCAAGGTGATGGCCTGGCGATTTACGTCACTCCCATCGACGTAATCGCGCGCGAGATCGCCCAGCTCGTCGTCAAACGTGTTGCGCAGGAGATGCAGCCAGAACGCCTGGTACGCACCGGCGCCGGCGCTGTCCTGTTGCTCGTGGAAATCCCAGGCGCGGATTGCGTCGAGCACCTTTTGCGCATCGCCTTCGACCGTCAGACTGCTCAAAAAAGGCACAATATCCTGCGCCGATAAGTTGAGGCTATCGCCCTGAATCGCGGCGAAGTCGTCGGGGCTGAGCTGATCTTTGGCTTCGATCAAATCGACGATGCGCTGGGCGCGATAGCCGCGATCCCACTCCATCGAAATGAAGTGCGGATAGTCCGGGCCGACGATGCCATTGTTGGCCGTAGCGAGGTAGCCCTGCGCCGGGTTGTACGCGAAAGGCAGCTCTTCAAACGGAATGTATCCCGTCCATTCGTGCTCGCCGGTCCAACCCGGCACGGGCAGTTGACCATCGCCGCTGGCGCGAACCGGCACGCGGCCCGGCATCTGGTAACCGATGTTGCCGTCCACGTCGGCGTACACGAAGTTTTGGCTGGGCGTGCCATACACGCTCAAGGCCGCGCGGAACTCTTCCCAATTCTGCGCGCGGTTGATCCCGAGGAAGGAATCCAGCGTCTTCTCCGGTGCGTTGATCGCCGTCCAGGCGAACGCCACCGGATAATCCAGTTGGGCCAGGTCTTCGTGGACGTCGCTGATCAGCGGGCCGTGCCGCGTGGTGCGCACGTTCAGGGTGATCGTCGTGGTATTGGTGTTCGGATCGTAGGTCGATGTCTCGTTAGCCGACGGCCCATAGTCATCCGGCAACTTGCCCTTGATCGTGAACACCTCGGGAACGATCTCCAGATCGACCATCTTGCCTTGAAACTCGTACTGGTTGCCTGTAACCTTCTCCAGGAACAAGTCTTGAACGTCGGGGCCGACGTTGGTCGCGCCCCACGCAATGCGGGCGTTGTGCCCAAGGATGATGCCGGGCACGCCGGGCAGCGAAGCGCCGACGGCCTCAAACGGGCAGTCCGGCCCGACCGGATCGCAGTGAATGCTGTTGAAATACCACAGCGCGGGCATCTGGTAGCCGAGATGAGGATCGTTGGCGAGCAGCGGCATGCCGGTCGTTGTCCGGCTGCCGGCCACTACCCAGCTGTTTGATCCGATACTGCGGCCACGCGGACCGGCGATCGCGTCGAGACGGCGCAGGCCGGCCAAACCCGCTGGCACGCGCTCCCACGTTACGTCTGAAGGTACAATGATTGGGCGGTTCTGGTAATCGTAGGCCGGCTGCAAGTCGGCGATCATCGCCGTGCCGGCTTCTTCGCCGAACTCAGCCAAGAGCTGGGCGTGGAACAGCTCGTTCTCCCAGTTCCCGCTGAGCCGCCAGGCCATGACCTTGGCCCACTGCAGCG
>JBOGUH010000524.1:0-3215 GCA_050695975.1 Anaerolineae bacterium | reverse complement strand
GGCGAATTCGGGCGCAGCCAGGCGCGTGCGAAGGCGCTCCGGGCCACCGGATTCCTGGCGGTCGGTCAGGGCGATCTCGTTGCAGGGCGCTCCTGGCTGGACGAGAGCCTGGCGACATTCCGGGAATTGGGTGACCAGGAGGGTATCGCCGACTCACTGCATGGTCTGGGCCGGGCCGCTTACTTTCAAGGTGACTACGCAGCGGCGCGATCACTTTTTGAGGAGAGCCTGTCGATAAGCCAAGCGGCAGGGTACGAATGGGGCAGCGCCCAGGCGCTCTACCGGCTGGGCATGGTGATTTTGATCCAGGGTGATTACGCGCGGGCGCGCCCTCACTTTGAGGACAGCGTGGCGAAATTCCGCGGGCTGGGAGACAAGTGGAGCCTGTCCTATTCACTCAGCGCTTTAGGGGAAGAGGCGCTTCGACGAGGCGACTACGCCGTGGCACGCTCTGTCTTAGAGGAGAGTTTGACGGTGTTCCAGGAACTTGGGAGCAAGTCAGGGATCGCCATGTCGTTGAGCGAACTGGGGTGGTTGGCTTTATCGCAGGGCGACTACCTGGCAGCGCGCTCCCGTCTCGAGGAGAGCCTGGCGCTGCGTCGGGAAATGGGCAAGAGGGTCGGCATGGCCATTGCTCTCAATCTGCTGGGGGATGTGGCAGTGCATCAGGGCAACTATCAGCAGGCGAAGACGCTCATCGAGAAGAGCCTGGCATTGCGGAAAGACATGGGCAGCAAGTCAGGCATTGCCTGGTCGCTTCAAAATCTGGGACATTTAGCGCAGCATCAGGGCGAGTACCGGCAAGCGGCAGCGCTTTTCGGAGAAAGTCTGACCGTGTTTCTGGAACTTGGCAACAAGATAGGCGTCGCCGAGTGCCTGGAAGGATTGGCGGGCGTGGCCGCGGCGGAACAGCAGCCGGAAGGCCCGTTCAGAAGGCAGAAGGCCGAAAGAGCGGCGCAGTTGTTTGGGGCCGCCGAGGCTCTGCGCGAAGTAGCCAGTACTCCCCTGCCGCCTTACCGGCGCGCCGATTATGACCGCGATATAGCCGCCGCGCGCGCGCAACTCGACGAAGCGGCGTTTGCGGCGGCGCGGGCGGAAGGTCGGGCGATGACCATGGAGCAGGCCATCGCGTACGCGCTGACTCAGCCGTAGCCGGCGCTCTCGTCTATGAGATGAATGGAGGATGTTGAGATGAAGCGCTTCTTGATTATCCCGATCGTTTTGCTGGCCCTGGCGGCCTGCCAGACGCCGCAGCCTGTGCCCACCGCTACAGCGCGCCCGCCCACGAGTACACCCACGCCGCCGCCGACGTCGACCTCAAGCCCGACGACTGCTCCAACCGTTGCGCCGACGATAGCGCCGACGGCCACGCCGACGACGGCGCCGACCGCAGCACCGCCAGCGACCCCAACTCCCGGCGCCGCCGACGCGTACGTGAATACAGCGGATGGCCTGAACCTCCGTGCCGAAGCGAATACCGCCGCGACATTGATCCGGACGCTGCCCTTGGGCACGCACCTGACCACGATCGGCCAGCCGACTGCGCCGGATGCCAAGGGCATCGCATGGCAAAACGCGCGGACCGACGATGGACAATCGGGCTGGGTGGCGGCCCAATTCCTGACGAACACCAAGCCCGAACCGACGACGCCAGCGCCATCGCCGACTTCAGCCACACCCTCGACTCCCGTCGTGACGCCGATCGCGCAGGCCGGCTTTGTTTACGTCGCTTCGACGGGCGGCTTGAATCTGCGCGCGGATAAGAGCGCGTCGGCGCCTCTTCTTGCGACACTCGCCAACGGTCAACGGCTCCAGACGAACGGATTGGGCTTTGGCCCGGATGTCAACGGCATTACCTGGCTCAATGTCAAGACCGATGATGGCATCGAAGGCTGGGTATCCGCGCAGTTCGTCACCACTCAGGTACCGTCGGTGGCGCCCGCCACTCCGCCTGCCAACGTGTCGGATGCTGCCGCCGAAATCCTGCGGCGCACCAACGAATTCCGCCAGCAGAATGGCGTGCCGCCGGTGATCTTGAACGACGATCTGTCGCGGATCGCATTGGAGCACAGCCAGTACATGGCGCAAAACGGCATCAGCCACACCGGCGCCGGCGGCCTGACTGCCAAGCAGCGGATCGCGAACGCCGGTTACGGCGCTGGACGACCGACCGAGAACATCTTCGGGGGTGAGGCCAGCATCGACGACGCGTGGAGTTACTGGGCGACCGATCCGCCGCACCGAGACGTGCTGCTCAATCCTTTCAACAACGTAGTTGGCATCGGCGTCTTCAAGACCGGCCGATCGACCTATTACACCATGGACTTCGGCAAGCCAGCCGAATAGCCGTGAAACATTCGACCGTTCGACATTGACACGTTGAACGCCCGGTAGGGGAATCTCGTGTTCAATTCATTACCGCACGACGCTGACGAACTGATGCGCTGGTCGTGGCTGCACATCGAGCCGTATTATCGAGATCTCGAGGCGCGCAAACTGTCTGCGGCGAGCGTCACACACTGGCTGACCGACTGGTCGCGCCTGGACGAATGCGTCAACGAAATGCTGGCGCGTCTCTCGGTGGCGACGACGGTCAATACCGCCGACGAAGAAGCCGAACGCCGCTACAAAGCCTATCTGGATGAGATCTATCCTGCGGCGCAAGCCGCAGCACAGAAGCTCAAAGAAAAGCTGCTCGCATCGGGATTGCGGCCGGACGGCTTCGAGATTCCACTTCGCAACATGCGCGCCGAGGCTGCGCTGTTCCGCGAGGCCAACCTGCCGCTGCTGGCGGAAGAAAAAAAGCTGATCACCGAGTACGACAAGATCGTCGGCGCGCAGACGGTGACGTGGGAAGGTCAAGAAGTTACGCTGCTCCAGTTGCAGCCGGTCTATCGCGATCCCGACCGGACACGACGCGAGCGCGCCTGGCGGCTGGCGACGGATCGCTGGCTGGCGGATCGGGACGCGATCAACGAACTGTGGGCGAAGTTCCTGCGTCTGCGCAAACAGATCGCCAAGAATGCAGACTTCGGAGACGATTACCGTGCTCACCGCTGGCTGCAGCTCATGCGTTTCGATTATACGCCCGATGACTGCGCTGCGTTCCAGCAGGCGATTGAAGAAGTCGTCATCCCCACGGCGATCCGCATTTACGAACGTCGCCGGCAACGCCTGGGCGTGGACACGCTGCGCCCGTGGGACTTGCACGTCGA
>JBOGUH010000523.1:0-2541 GCA_050695975.1 Anaerolineae bacterium | reverse complement strand
CGTCTCTCCGGCGCATCGGATGCTGCGCCGGTTCGATCGCCGACGAAGGTGGAACAGCAGCCGATGCCTCCGTGGCCTGCGCTGCGACATGCGCCGCGCTGCTGATCTGCGCCGTTCCGCAATAGGGGCATACATTCCAGCGCAGGTTGAGCGCACGGCCGCACGACCGGCAACCCTTCTTCAACTTGGTGTTGCAGGATGGACACACCAGATAGTCGGCCCGGACGCGACTGCCGCAGCCAGCACACCGCTCCACTTCCTCGATCCATTGCAACAGCGCCTCTTCTTCGAGCGAGCGTTCGTAGGCTTCGGCCAGCGTTTCTTTGGGCCGCAGCATCAAGTAGATGAGCAGGCCAGGCAGGTTGAGCACGGCCACCACCAGCGCGGCCAGGATCCGCGCGAAGATATCGCGTGAGCGGGAGCGCATGTCTAGGAATGTCCAGATGACCAGCGCCAGCCACAACCCAGCGATGAACGCGCCCGTGAAGGCCAGGAAAGCAAGCACAAAGCTTTGAATGTCCATACGTAAGGCAATCTCCTGTACTGACCGCGAAAACAGGCGGAATTATACCATAAGGTAACCGCTCGCTGGTTGTACACCTGCAGGAGGGGTCAGGGTTGCATTTGACACGCCTGCGCGTGTTGAAGTATAGTCGGCACGCTCCCTCAGTTCCTTGAGTTCTTACAAGGAACTGAAGGAACTCGAGAAATGACTCACCGAGCGGGGTGTAAAATGAGCGAAGCGGTCGAGTATCGTTCCACGATCAAGGATATGCCTCGTGGCGATCGACCGCGCGAGCGGCTGGCGCATGCCGGGGCGGGCGCGCTGTCGAACGCCGAACTGCTGGCGATCATCCTGCGCGTCGGCACCGGCGGCGAGAACGTGCTCAACCTGGCGCAGCGTCTGCTCAACACGCACGGCCTGGTGGGCCTGGCCCGCAGATCGATCGCCGAACTATCCGAGGAGAAGGGCCTGGGCGAAGCCAAGATCGTCCAGGTCAAGGCGGCCTTTGAACTGGGTCGCCGACTTTTGCTTTCCGCGCCCGACGAGCGTCCTCAAATCCGCACACCGGCCGATGCGGCCAATCTGCTGATGTCCGATATGGGTCTGCTCGAACAGGAACAGCTGCGGGTGATGCTGCTCGACACGCGCAATCGCGTGCTGGCCATGCCGACGCTGTATGCCGGCAGCCTGAACACCGCGGTCGTCCGGGTAGCGGAAGTGTTCCGCGAAGCGATTCGCCGGAACGCCGCCGCGATCATCGTCGCGCACAACCATCCCTCCGGCGATCCGGCGCCGTCCTCCGAAGACATTGCCTTGACGCGCGAGATCATCAACGCCGGGCGCCTGCTCGACATCGAAGTGCTCGATCATTTGATCATCGGGCAACAGCGCTTCGTGAGTCTGAAAGAGCGCGGATTGGCGTTTGAACTGCTTGACTAATCGTTCGATTCGAGTAGACTCAGCGCCAAGTCATTATTTTGGAGAAAGGCAATGTCTCACCATGAAAGTCACGTGGTCTTGCTGCCGCAGGCTGCCGGTTGGGAGTGGTACGCTGCGTTGAGCGACTACGTGAGCCGCTTCCGGCCGGCTTTGACGCAAAGCGCCGACGACGCGGTGAGCTTCCGAGGCGCTTCGCATACCGTCACGCTGATTCATCCCGCATCCTGGAATCGGCCCGGCGTGGCGCGCCAGCCTAATCAGGAAGACGACATCATCGTCTGGCTCAACGATCCCAAGAACCGCGCCAACGCCCAATTCGAAATCGACGTGATTCGGGTGACTGAACCGGCAGCCTTGCGGCGCGCGCTGGCCGAACGCATCCTGCAGACGGGTCGCTTCGGTCGCGGCATGACGATCCCCGGTTCGACTCAGCCCGCCGCACCTCGGCCTCTACCGGTCACGACGCAGCCGCAGCCCACTGCGCCGACGAATCCGGAGCAGCAGCCGCTCACGCTCGTCTGGCCGACCGATCACAAGGTGTACACGCAGAAGTTCGGCATGCGGCCGGAGTTTTACAGCCAGTTCGGCCTGCCCGGACACGAAGGAGTGGACATCCGCGCCCCGACCGGCTCAAATATCTACGCCTGCGCCGACGGTGTCGTGACGCAGGTCGGTTGGCGCCGGCCCGACCATCCTTACGGCTATGCCGTGCGCATCTACCACAAGCGCAGCAATGGCCTGTATGAGACGATCTACGCCCACCTGGTCGACGGCTCGGCGAAAGTGAAAGAGGGTGAGACGGTGACCGCCGGCCAGTTGATCGGATTGGGCGACAACACCGGCAACTCGAGCGCGTCGCATCTCCACCTGTCCTTGAAGAAGATCGGCGCGAAGAACGGCGGCTATGGTGAGATCATCGATCCCGAACCGTTCTTCATCAACGCGCCCAGGTAGCGGGCGCGATAGACCTGCCAGGTCTGGCGAAGCACCCCGAAGCGCAGCGGAGTGGGGTGGAGACCTGGCAGGTCTTGAACCACGGCGAGCCTTCTCGATGGTGCAAGAGGGCTCGTCGGTTTTGGCGATGGAAGTGTAGGGGT
>JBOGUH010000522.1:0-5572 GCA_050695975.1 Anaerolineae bacterium | reverse complement strand
ATTCCCGTCGTCGCGCTGACGGCGGCCACCATCAGCGGCGCTCGCGAGCGCGCGCTGGCCGCTGGCTGCGACGGCTATATCCCGAAGCCGATCGATGTCGACCAGCTGCCCGGACAAGTGCGTCATTTTATGACCGGCGCGCGCGAGACGATGTCCGACGGCATCCGAACCGAGAAACTGGAAGAGTACAGCCGCCAGCTGGTCGACCGCCTGCAAGCCAGCATCGTCGAGCTGCAAAAGGCGAACGCCGAACTACGCCGCCTGGATAAAATGAAGAGCGATTTCGTGATCCTGGCTTCGCACGAGCTGCGCACACCGCTCACGTTGATCTATGGCTACGTCCATTTGATGCAGCTGGAGGTGAGCCAGCATCCAGCCAGCGATCAGCTGCTGGATCTAATGCAACACCTGTCTCGCGCCACGTCCCGCCTGACCGAGTTGTACGATGCCATCATCAATGTCTCGCTGATCGATACCCAGCACCTCAACTTGACGCTCATCCCGGTCGATCTGCTCGGCGTGATTTCATCTGTGCTGGGTGAAATGGGGCCGGTGGCCCGCCGGCGTAACCTGCGCCTGACCGCCTGCGATTTCCGCGGTCTGCCTCAGCTGCGGGCCGACCCAGACTATCTACGCCGCGCAATTTCGAACGTCGTCAGCAATGCCGTCAAGTACACGCCCGACGGCGGGGCGATCGACATTTACTATCAGCGCCAGGTGGCCACGATCGACATTGTGATAGCCGATACCGGCATCGGCATCGATGGCGCCGAACACGATCGCATCTTCCAGAAGTTCGTCGTGGTTGAAGACATCATGCAGCACTCGACGAGCAAAACGGCGTTCCTCGGCGGGGGGCTGGGACTGGGCCTGACGGTCGTGCGCGGCATCATCGAGGCGCATGGCGGGCGGGTGTGGGTTGAAAGTGACAGGCGCGATCCCGATCGCTTGCCCGGAACCAAATTTCACATCTTGCTTCCGATGCCCGGACCGGAAGAACCGCAGCCGATGCCTCCAGAGGGCGAAGGTGAGGCCGCCCGATGAGTCCAGGCCAGCGAGCGCAGCGGCGAGGTGTCACCGCCGCTTTATTGGCAGCCGTGTTTTTAGGCAGCGCGCCCATCTTCGGGAAGCAGGCCTATGCGGTCGGCATGTCGCCGATCGCACTTGCTGCCTGGCGTACCCTGCTGGCTGCCGCCGGATTGTGGCTGGTGTATGCGCTGATGGGCCGCAAGTATATCTACATTTACCCGGCCGGCCTGATCGGGTGCGTCGCTGCCGGGGCGATCAACGGCTTCGGATCCCTGCTGTACTACACCGGTCTGCAGCGCGTGGATGCCGGCGTCGGCCAGCTGGTGTACAACCTGTATCCAATTTTCCTGGTGATGCTGCTCCGTCTCGACGGCCATCGCTTCTCCAATCTGACACTCATCCGCGTGATACTGGCCATCCTCGCGATCGGGCTGTTGACGCAGACAGGCAGTGACCCGGTCGATCTCACCGGCCTGGGCCTGATGCTGGGCGCCGGTCTGGCCTATGCGCTGCATCTGGCCATCGGTCAGCGGGTGAGTTACGAGATGCCGGCGCAGACGCTCACACTGTATACTCTCACGTCGATGGCCGTCGTGGTCAGCGCAGCCCACGTGATCGCGGGGTGGGCGCCGGTCCCGGACGCTGCCTGGCAGTCCACGATCGGGCTGGCGCTGGTGACGGTCTGTTCACGTTTGGCCATGTTTCTGGGTGTGAAACGCTTGGGCAGTTTACAGACTGCGTTGATCGGTATCACCGAGATCCTGGTCACGCTGCTCCTCGCCCTGACGCTGCTCAACGAGGCGCTCAGCGTTCGGCAGTGGATCGGCGCGGCGATCCTGATCAGCAGCCTGCTCCTGATCGGGCGCGAGCCGACGCTGGGCGGATCGCTTCGGCGCAGAACCAGAACTCGCGAAGCGGTCACCTCGCCTTCCTCGACTACCATCGCGACCGGCTCGAAGTAATACCCTCCCCGATCGCACTTTCTCCCACTTGCGATACAATAGCGGCTCTATCGACTTTGGATAGCCTGCCGATTCAGTGTTACTCCAAGGACAGCGGCCCTTTGAACCGCAGAGTCCGCCGAGATCGCTGAGAGATCTAAAAACTCTGCGAACTCTGTTTTCTCGACGGTGATAACCGCACTGTGCACGGAGACTATCCAACGCTGCAGGAGCACGCGGACATGCCCATTTCGATTCGCAGCGTAGCGATCCTGTTTGCGCTCACGCTGCTCATCAGCGCGTGTGGAATGCCCCAGCCGATCGTGCTGGTGGCGAGCGTGACCCCGGCGCCGGCCGCGACGCCTGAGCCGACGCCCATTCCCAGCCCCACGCGCGTGCCCTACCGCGACACGATCACCATCGGCCTGAGCCGTGAGCCGCGCACGCTGCACCCGTTGATTGTCGACGGCGAAGCGGCGATCCAGATTCTCGACGCAATCTACGAGCCTTACATCGCTTCGATCGATTTCGCGTATCAGGCCAATCCCAACGGCGGATTGATGACTGAACTGCCGACGCTGGAGAACGGCGGGGCCACGCTCGACGATGGGGGCACACCGGACGATCCCACCGACGATCAGTTGACGATGATCTTCAACATGTTGTCTGGTCCTACCTGGTGCGATGGTCAGCCAGTCACTGCGAGAGATTCCGTGTATGCTTTCAACCTCGCCCGCGATCCGGATTCGGGAGTTGCTTCGCGTCTCGCCCTCGATCGCGTCGAGTCGTACACGGCGTTGGACGATGACACGATCGAAGTCAAACTCAAGCCGGGCCAGCACGATCCGTCCTATTCGGCTTA
Source organism: Anaerolineae bacterium (assembly GCA_050695975.1). Lineage (GTDB taxonomy): Bacteria > Chloroflexota > Anaerolineae > Fen-1058 > Fen-1058 > DASSFZ01. The sequence continues at coordinate 2,740 of JBOGUH010000522.1, read as the reverse complement.
CTTCTGGACGCCGCTGCCCGAACACCTCTGGGGCCAGACCTCTGCGCTCGAACTGCAGAGCGCCGCACAAGCCACGCGCCGCCTGTGCGGCTACGGGCCGTACACGATCGCCGGCGCGACGGATCAAGGCGCAGGCTGGATCGCCGGAGAGCGTATCACGCTGCTGGCCAATCCCCACTATTTCCGCGGCGCGCCGAGAACGCAGCGACTGGTCTTCAAGTTCATCACCGATTCCGATCAACGCTTGGCTCAGGTCACAGCCGGGGAATTGGACATCGTCACGCGCGACGGGCTGACGGCGACGCAACTTCCGCAGTACGCCGAATTTGAGCGCGGCGGCGTGATCGAGGTGGCGGTCACGCATAGCGCCGTCTGGGAGCAGCTCCTCTTCAACCTCTTCGAGCCGACGGCATTCGACTCGACCGACCGCGCCCGGCCGCATCCCAGCCTGAGCGATGTGCGCGTGCGACAGGCCATCGCGCACGCCGTCGATCGGCAGGCGCTGATCGATCAAGTCTACGCCGGCTACTCGGTCGTCATGAATCAACCGCTGACGTATCCGAATCATCCGCTGCATACGCCGGACGATCAGATCCGCTTGTATCCCTTTGATCAAGATCGGGCCAGGTCGCTGCTGGAGCAGGCCGGCTGGATCGACACAGATGACGACGGCATCCGCGAATGTCGCGGTTGCGTGTCGGGCGCGCAGGAGGGCGACCGGCTGACGCTGACGTATCGCGCCACGAGCAGCCCACTGCGTGATCAGGCCATCGATCGGGTACAGCGCGATCTGAACGCCGTCGGTTTCGATATCGTCGTCGAGCCGCTGCCGAAAGAAATCTTCTTTGGCGATGCCACCGGCCTGATCGTGGGCGACTTCGAACTCGCACAGCTGTCCGAACTGACCGGCGCCGATCCGGGCGGCGAACGCCGGTATGGCTGCGAGTGGATCCCCACGCCGGACAACGGCTGGTACGGCGAGAACTACTCAGGCTGGTGCAGCGACGTGGCGAGCCGCGCGCTGGTGGATGCCAGCCGCGCGCTGCGGGTCGATGCGCGCCGCTCGGCCTATGCCGCGTTCCAGCGCGAGGTCACGCGCGACCTGCCTGGCCTGCCGCTCTTTCCACGCGTCGACGTGACCCTCGTCAACCCGCGCCTGGAGAACTTCAAGCCCAGCGATTTTGCGGCATCCATCACCTGGAACGCATTCGAGTTAAGCGTGCCTCATGAGTGAGCCATTGCGGAACTCCTGCGTTGATTTCAACTTTGCGCGCAAACTGTAGTAATATTAGGCGATCCATCCGCCGGACATGACAACCTGCGCCGCGCGGGAATAGACCGTGAACGACACGCGCCCGACCAACAACGTCCCGATCGTCACCACGATCTTCGTCGTCGGCTCGATCCTGTTGATGTTCATCCTGGGGGTCGGCTTTGCCGTCGTGCGCGCGCTTATGGTGCGACCGCCGATCGTCGTGACGGCGACGCCGAACTCACCCGCGCTGCTGATCATCGACGCAACCACGCACGGCGGCGACACGTTCACACTGGTCGGCGCGGACTGGCCGAACAATCAAATCCTCTTCGTGTATCTGGCCGACCCGGCCCGGCCTGGCGAGCGGCAGGTGATTTTCAGCGGCCAGACGGATGCGCGCGGACAGTTCGTCCTCAACGTTCCGTACCCGACCGATCCGCGCTGGTCGACGCTTCAGTCTGCCGATGTGGTCGTGCAGAGTCAGGATCAACGCATCGAAGCCACACAGCGCTTGTCGGTCAGTCTCATAACACCCACGCCCACCTCGACGTCCGCGCCGCCGACCACGGCCACCCACACGCCCACGCCGACACCGACGCTGACCCCGACGCCGACACCTACGCCCACACCGGCGGTCTTCAACGACTGGAAAGGTGAATACTTCAACAACGCCTCGTTGAGCGGTGCGCCGGTGCTGATCCGCAACGACGTGCGCCCGAACTTCAATTGGGGCAACGGCGCGCCCGATCCCAGCCTGCCGATCGACATCTTCTCGGTGCGCTGGACCCGGTCGCTCCAATTCCAGAGTGGAACGTATCGCTTCAGAGTCAGCGCGGACGACGGTGTGCGTGTGTTCGTGGATAACATTGCGGTGATCGACGAGTGGCGCGTGGGCGCGCTGCCGCCCGTGGTGCGCGACGTCCCGCTGGGGGCCGGTCAGCACACGCTGCGCGTCGAGATGTTCGAACAGACCGGCCTGGCTTCGATCGATTTTTCATACGAGCAGGTCATCACCTTCGACGATTGGAAAGGCGAGTACTTCGCCAATCGCGACCTGAGCGGCGCGCCGGCGATCACGCGCAACGATCAGGTGATCAACTTCGACTGGGGTAATGCCTCGCCCGGGCAAAATGTCCCGGCCGATGGCTTCTCTGCGCGCTGGTCGCGCTCGCTGACCTTCCCGGCCGGCGTGACCCGCTTCGTCGTCCGCGCCGACGACGGCGTGCGCCTGTCGGTCGACGGCACGCGGGTCATCGACGAATGGCACGATACATCGTCGGTCACCTACGAAAAGGACGTCAACCTGGCTGCCGGCACGCACGCCGTCGTCCTCGAGTATTATGAGAATCTCGGCAGCGCCAGCGTGGCACTCGTCTACCAGCCTACGACGTTTACGGGCTGGAAGGGCGAGTATTTCGCCAACGTCGATCTCAGCGGCCTGCCGGTGCTGGTGCGCGACGTCCCGCTGGGGGCCGGTCAGCACAC
>JBOGUH010000521.1:0-4601 GCA_050695975.1 Anaerolineae bacterium | reverse complement strand
CGCTTCCTCACCGCGTATAATCGTCACCTGCAGATCCCCCTCAAATGGCTCCAATGTGATTTGAAATCGCCGCAGCACGTCGAGGAACGATTGGCCCGCATGTTCGATCCCTTGCGTCGGTATGGTCACCGGCTCTTTGGCCCTGGCCGTGAAGGCGGAACTCAGCAGTGGGTTGAACACGGCGTAGAAGATACCGATGATCAGCGGGATGAGCAACGCCTGGGTGAATGCTTTCCGATCGCGGATATTGTCGATTATCTCTTTGCGCCAGATATTGACAATTCGACCCAGCATGTCAGGCCTCCTGCAGTTGTTGGCCGTATTCGCTGCGCAGCAAGCCTTCTTTGCTGCCGGCGAGCGCCACGAAAGCGTCTTCCAAGTTGTCTTTCCGGGTTTGCGCCATGAGCGCAGCCGGGGCGCCGAAGGCTACAATCTTGCCGCGCACGATAATCGCGATGTGGTCGCACAGCCGCTCGGCTTCGTCCATGTAGTGGGTGCTGAACAGGACGCAGCGACCCTGCTCCTTGAGCGCGCGAATGGTCTGGCGCGTGTCGCGCACGGCCATCACGTCCAGGCCGTTCGTCGGTTCGTCCATGATGATGTTGCGGGGATCGTGGACGAGCGCTCGCCCGAGAACGATTTTCTGCCGCTGGCCTCGGCTGAAGCCTTCGGCGCGCCGATCGGCGATGTCTTCCATCTTCAACTCGCGAACCACAGCTTCGACGCGCTCTTCGAGCGCCCTGCCTTGCAGGCCGTAGAAGCGGCCGTAATAGCGGAATTGCTCACGCGGCGTCAGTCGTGGATAAACACCCGTCATATCCGACTGCATACCAAGAGCCGCGCGCGCCGCCTGGGGGTGGGCCGTGACATCGTGCCCATCGACGATCACCGTGCCGCTCATCGGTTTGATGAGCGCGGCGATCAGGCGCAGCGTCGTCGTCTTGCCTGCGCCGTTCGGGCCGAGCAGGCCGGTGATCTGCCCGTCCAGGCACTCGAAGCTGACGCCGTCGACAGCTTTGACTGCGCCGTAATGCTTTTTCAGATCTTTGATTTGAATCATTTAACTCTCCTTCGATTTCTCAGATAGCGTGAGAACGTCACGCAGCCAATCTTCTTCCGCTTTTGCCGCTCCTGGTTCAGATGTGCCGTTCAGCGCGGCTAGCCCTTCAACGGCTTTCGCACGCGCCTCTTCCAGCTTGCCTTCGGCGAGCAAAGGGATGCCTCGCCGGCCAACGCGAGACCCAAATCAGGCTTCGCGTCGCCGCAACAGCCACAACACGCCAACGCTGAACGCGAGCGCAGTGATCGCCAGGACGACGAGATGCCCACCCAGGTTGCTCAGGTCAGCGACTGTCACTCGTCACATTTCACGTTTTACGCATCTCGCACTAGAATACCATAAACATCTTCTACGAGGTGATCGATGGAACTCAAATTGGTCCAGATCGACAAACCCGCCGATCTCAACATCATCCTGGGGCAATCGCACTTCATCAAAACCGTGGAGGACGTACACGAGATATTGGTGCAAGCCGTGCCGGGGATCAAGTTCGGATTGGCATTTTGCGAATCGAGCGGTCCGGCATTGGTGCGCGCATCGGGGACGGACGCAGAGTTGATCGAGATGGCGAAGCAAAATGCGTTGGCATTAAGCGCGGGCCACTCCTTCATCATCGTGCTCGGCCAGGGCGCCTTCCCGATCAACGTCCTGAACGCGGTCAAGATGGCGCCGGAGGTGTGCCACATCTTCTGCGCGACGGCCAATCCGACGCAGGTGATCGTCGCCGAGAGCGATCAAGGACGCGGCATCCTGGGCGTGATCGACGGGGACAAAACGAAAGGCATCGAGACCGATGCCGACGTGGCACACCGCAAGGAGTTCTTGCGGAAGATTGGGTATAAATTGTAGCCCAGGCTGCTTGAAGTTATGGCGAGTCCCCCTGAGTCGCCTGCCAGCGTGCCAGTGTGTCAGTCAACTGAGCCTGATGCTCTCGGATATGTTCTGCCGCCCGCTGGATCACCCGTTGGCGTAACGTCGTGTTCACAGACTCGGCATCCTGTCGCCACGAATAGAAAACGAGGGGCTGGTCGAGTTCCTCCGGTGTGCTACTTTGTAGGACGACCAGCATGCGTTGATAGGTGCGCTCGAAACAATCATGTGCGGCCCGTACAGTGGCGCACTGGGCAACCTGGGCATCGGTGTCGGCCATGCGTTGCCAGCCGGCCAGTTCGCGATGGAGTCTGACAATGCCAAAGTTCGAGGCACGCGCCTGATCGACAATCATGACATAGAAGTCGTTGGCGTGTGCTAGGTGGCCGATGATCTGCTTGAGCGACCAATCCTCGCCGTCGGGCTGCCAATCGAGTGCCACGTCTGGAATGGCCTGGATGACAGCGACAACCTCATCATGAGCGGCTACTAAATCTCCTGTGGCTGCTACTGCCATACACGTGTTCCTTATGCTTTGTCTTGGTATTTCTTGTACAGCGCGAAGGCCTACTGCAAGAGCTGCGGTGAGACGATCGTTCTCAGCAGCCAGACGGCACACCCGCACGGGCGACGATCTCGTCGTACAGATCGGCCGCCGATACCCCGGTGACTTGACTGCGCGCCGGCATGAGCGTCTCACGGAAGTCAGGACCCAGATCGACGCCCGTCGCCTGCCGGCATAACTGAATCGCGCGCGCAGCGTTAGCGATGACGTACCTCGGTTCGAAGCGATCGAGATCCTCGTAAAACAAGCCGCAGCTGCTAAACATTCGTTGGCGGTGTAGTTGAGCGGCAACGAGGTGCCCCAGCCGCTGCGTATAGCCGGTCTTCAGCACTTGATTGGCACGCTCTTCGACCAGCGTCCGCATATCGGTGAAACCCAGCACCACGTCGATCGATTCATCAATCAGCCGCCACGGCTGTTCAATGACGCGGCGCGTTTCGTGCAGGTAAATGGCATCGATCTCATCCGCCAGCAGATCGAACGCCGAGCGCAGCGCGGGCTTCCACGACGGATCACCCGGCGTGCAGCGGCAGCCGGCATCCCAACGCGCCACACCGTGCGAGCACGACCATGCCGTGCGCGGGATGATGTCCACGTCGATCGTCGGCGGGTGGCGCCGCAGGTAGTCGGTCAGCGTCAACACGGTATAAGAGGAGTTGTCGCCCGCCAGCAGACTGCCGAGAAAGTCGAGGCCTTCGGGGTGGTGATGCCCAAACGTCTCGCCATCGGTCGCGATCAGGGTGAGATGATTCGGGCGGCCCGATACGACTTCGGCCATCCACGCGCAACCATCGCCGAGGTTAGGCAGGCTGAAGGCGATCGCGTCGGACAGGGCACGATCGCGAAGGAACACGGCGAAGTAACCGCCGCGCGGTAACCGGACACGATACGGCCCCGATCCGGCTTCCGGGTCGCCGCGCACCTGCTGATCGCTCAAGATGGTGAACGACAGCCCCTCTTCTGAGAGGACGTCGAGCGTATCGAGATCGACCGCCATCTCGGGCAGCCACATGCCGCGCGGCTGCCGCCTAAACCGATGCCGGAACGAGGCGATCCCCCAGCGCACCTGCGTCAGTTTGTCGCGGTGGCGGGCGAGCGGCAGGATGGTGTGATGCGCTGGCTGAGCAATGGCATTGCCGACGCCGGCCAGTTCGGTGTGCCTGCGATCTGAGTCCAGCATGCCCTGATAGGTATCCGGCGCGTGGCGCGCCAGCCAGCCCATCAGTGTCGGGCCGACGTTAAACGACAGGTGGTCAAAGAAGCCGCGCTCAGCGATGGGGCGGTAGGATTCGGCAGTGACCTTCTCGTTAAAATCGTGATAGGGCGCGGCCTCCCGCTCGACCGGCATGACGCCGGTGAAGGGATCTTCGCGGGGAGGCTGATAAAAGTGGGCGTGGATAGCGAGAGGAGGCATAGGCAGTTGCCTGAGTTTCAGCCGTTCCTTGGTGCCCGGTGAGTAAAAGAAACTCAATCGCTGGCCGGCACCAGCGCGAACGTCAGCGACAGCTTCCACATGCCGGCCGGCTCGAGTTCGAGCGGCCAGTGGGCCACGAGAGAGACGCCTTGATAGACGCGTTCGAAGCCGGCCTCCGAATTGGACACGGTTTCGATGGGGAACTGCCACCACGTCCCGGCTTCGCTGGCGCGGGCGACGACGCGCCCAACCCATTCGTGAACGACGGCAACCTCTTTGGCGCCGGCGGTCTCGCTGATTGCGTTCAGCCGCTTGAGTGTGCCGCCCGGCCAGACCGTGTACGCGCCCTCGCTGCTATCGCCACCGGACACACCCCAATTGGTTTCGACGCCGAATCGCAGCGAGGCCGGCCGATCGCCCAGATTAGTCACGACGTAGTTCACTGTCAGCCCACTCTCGGCGGGCTTCAGGGTGATCTTCTTCTCGATCCGCAGTGGCCGCCTTGACCCATTCACGCGGATGCCACCCTCGCGCGCCAGCGACAGGATCACATCGCCGCGCGATTTGGACGTCTTGACCGTATAGGGCTGATTGACGAAATCGCCTAGCTCCTCAAATTTAGACTGGTAGAAAGCGTCGAGTGTTTCGTGAGGCGTGAAGACGTGATCGATCAGGCTGGCGCGGCGATACCC
>JBOGUH010000520.1:0-2981 GCA_050695975.1 Anaerolineae bacterium | reverse complement strand
ATCCGGCGGAACATCTCGACACTGGCCAGTTCCTTGAACGGATAATGAACCGGCTGCAAGAAGATCTCGTGCAGCGCCTCGTCGATGCTGGGCACCCCGCGCCCGTTCAGGTACGAGGTGAGATGAGCATATTGGCGCCACTCGTTGTCGCGCACTTCACGGAAATCGAGAAAGACGTGATGCTCGTAAGCACCCAGTTCGACGTACAGCCCCTTCTCGAACAACCCCTGGGTATCGCGAATATACTCCAGGCCGGAGACGTGATCGCGGAAAATCGTGTAGTCGCTTTCGCCGGGGCGCAGGCCCAGACCCTCGCCCAGGTTTCGCTGCGCCAGCGCGCGATCGCCATCGCGACCCGTTTTCACCGCGTACGCAGCGCTGGTGCGAACCCAGCCACGCGTCGAGGCGAACTTGTTGTGGTAGACCACCAGCCCGCGCTCAGCCTGCCCTGCGAAGTCCCCGAGCGAAGGCACATGGGCTGTTGTTTCGCCGAGTGGGGAGTCTGTCGAAGGGCCTGCCCTGAGCGGAGCCGAAGGGTCGCCCGCCCGATTCGAGTAGGCAAACACGTTTTCGTCGACGTGGCCTTCGGGCGTGAAGAAATCGTACAGCAGAAAGTCTCGCACCTCGGCGAAGAGACGCCGGCGATGCAGCAGCGGGAAAATCACGCGTTCGTGCCGTTGGATCAGGTCACCGTCCGGCTGTTCCTCCCACAGCGCGCGCCGGAACTCCATGCCGTATTTTTCGGCGAAGCCCTCGATCTGGCCATGCCCGAACATCGGCAGGCCCGGCAGAGTCGCCATCAACGCGCAAATGCCGAAGTACTTATCGCCCTTGCCGAACTGATCGACAGCCGTCCGCTCGTCCGGGTTGTTCATGAAGTTCACGTACCGCTTGAGGATCTCCGGATCAAATTCGAGCGTGTTCTTCATGACCAGGCGGTACTTCGCGTTGTCTTCGTCGCGCAGCATGTTCATGAAAGCGCTGTTGTATACGCGGTGCATGCCGAGCGTGCGCACAAAGTAGCCTTCCATCAGCCAGAAGGCTTCGGCCAGCAGCAGCGTATCCGGCGCTTCCTGCGCCGCGCGATCGACCAGCTCGCGCCAAAATTCGACGGGCATCAGGCTGTCCAGCTGCTGGCGGGTCATGCCCTGCCCGGCCCGCGAGGCGATCGCGCCGCCTGCCCCCGGCTCGGGGAACCACAGGCGCTGATAATGCTTCTTGGCCAGCGTCATCGCCGCGTCGAATCGGATGATCGGAAATTGGCGCGCGACGTGCAGGATCGTCTGGATCGCCGCTTCGCGGACTTCGGGTTTGAGATAGTTCAACTGGGCGGTGTCGTTCCAGGGCAGGCTGGTGCCGTCGTTGCCATGATAGATGTACTTTTCGCTGCCCGTCCAGCGATCGACCCGCTTGAACACGACGGCCGCGTCGCTGCGATCGTAGTAATGATCCTCCAGGTAGAGGCCCACACGCTCGTCCCGCGACAGGTCGGGGCCGTTAAACCTATACGAAGGGAAAGGACTCTGATCGGACGCGACAAACCAATCGGGGTGATCGATCACCCATCGCGAATCAATGCCCATGTGGTTGGGCACCATATCGCTCGCCAGGAGGATGCCGCGATGCCAGGCCCGGTCTTTCAGGTTCTGAAGCGCGGCCTCGCCGCCCAAATCGCCGGCGATGTCATAGCCAAACAGCGAGTAGGCCGACGCCACGGCGTCGGGATTCCCGCACAATTGCTTGATGCGCTGTGAGGCCGGGCTGCGCTCCCACAGGCCGATCAGCCACAAGCCGGTAACCCCCCAACGCGCGAGCGTGTCGAGTTCCTCATCGGGAATCTGGTCCAGCTGCGTGATGGGACGTTGATACTTCCTGGATAGTTGATCCAGCCAGACGTAGGCGTTTTTGGCGATCAGCACCAGCCGGGGCATCCAGTCCCGATCGGGTGTGAAGCGCTCCGCTTCTGCCTCCAGGCCGAGGAACTCATAGACGGGCACGGCGGCCTGACCCGCCCCGGCAAAGATCGGCTTTTCTTCTTCTTTGATCAAGTCGAGGCTGCCCAGCAGGCGGTACAGATACCGGCCCAGCAACACACCCCAGCGCGCCAGCAGGTACTCCAACTGCCCGGACAACGAATGGGGAACGGCGAGCGCGGGACTGCGCAGCAGGTCGATCAAGTTCACGTTGTCGGGACCCTGACCCGGCTGCGTGTCGAAGAAGGCGCGCAGGCCGGTCATCATGCGCGGATAGACGGTCTCTTTCTCCAATGAGGCATCGTCGAAGAGTTCCCTGAAGGGCGCAGTCGCCGGATTCACGTTCGTCAGCCACAGCATCAGCATTTCTTCGAGCACGATCTCGCGGTGCGGTCTGCCCTCGGTCTCGCCGTTCAGATAGTCGTCGAGCGCGATCTCGCGCCGATAGACGGCCAGCGCCGGAAACTCGTCGGCGAACTTGCGCACAGCCGTATCGACTGCCGCCATGCCGACCTTCTCGTTCAGCCATTCCAGCGCCTGGCGCATCACGGCCGGGTTCTTCTCCCGGCGATACTCGGCGACCATCTGATGCAGCATCTCGTCGATCAGCCCCAGCGCGTTGATCTGGCCCGCCCGGACGGCCTGCTCGGGGAAGCGGGCAAGGTCGCGCTTGTCGTTGATCTTCTGCGCGAAGACGCGCGCGGCGTGGAAGTTGGCGAAGATGACGTTGCCGTTCGACGCGAACAGCGACTGATCGAACTGGTAGCGGTCGCGCGCCGTGCGGGCGACGTGGAATTCCATATGCATTGGTTTCATACCTTACACCTCTATTCAGGTTGATGCCGCGTTTTGTCGCGCCCCCAGAATGACACCCCAAGCGCTAATCCGCATCCACATGACCCTCCCCCTACCCTCCCCGAAGCGGGGAGGAGTGGCTGCTCCCCCTCTCCGTTTCGGAGAGGGGGCTGGGGCGTGAGGTCAGACCTAAACCCCCTCCAGCCGCAGGAA
>JBOGUH010000519.1:0-5239 GCA_050695975.1 Anaerolineae bacterium | reverse complement strand
GATTAGTCACGACGTAGTTCACTGTCAGCCCGCTCTCGGCGGGCTTCAGGGTGATCTTCTTCTCGATCCGCAGTGGCAGCCTTGACCCGTTGGCGCGGATGCCACCCTCGCGCGCTAGCGACAGGATCACATCGCCGCGCGATTTGGACGTCTTGGCTGTATAGGGCTGATTGACGAAGTCGCCCAGCTCCTCATATTTAGACTGGTAGAAAGCGTCGAGTGTTTCGTGAGGCGTGAAGACGTGATCGATCAGGCTGGCGCGGCGATACCCGTCGTAGATCAGTTTCTTCTCCAATCCTTCTTCCTTCGCTCGGACGATCGCGTGCTGTGAGCCACCGAACGCAAGCGGCTGACCGGCTACGACGAGTGTGCCCTGCGCGGCGGCTTCGATCAGGCTGTGATGATACGCTTCCGGCCGGCGCGACAATACGTTCAGCAAGTTCACACCGGCTGCACGCCAGTCCCACGCCACCAGCGTGCCACCTTGAGCAGGCGCGACCATCAATGCCTGCGTGTCGCTAGACAACATCGCCTCATCGAATCCGTCGCAGTCAACGTCGCCCGTCGTCACCTCCGCCCAGCTCTCAGCAGCACGCAGCGCTCGCTCGGCCAGCGTCTCCGCTTCGATCAAGTGGCGCGCCGCCGCTTCGCGGATGTGGAACAGGTAAAGGCCGCCGAACACGCCGTGCCAGAACGGGCAGTTGCACTGGCTGGCCCACAGGTGATCGAGCGCCTCGGCGCGCACCTTGGCCTTCTTGATCCGATGCACCTTTTGGCTGGCGACGACCATCTTCTTGTGCAGCGTGTTGACTTCAGGATACTTGGCCATAAATGATCGCCACGTGCCGCCCCGCATAAAGCGCAGCACGTCTTCGCGGCCTTCGTCTTGAAGCCGCCGTTTCAGAGCCGATAACTCCTGGGCGCGCGGCGCAGGCAGAGACCACTCCATCATTTCCTCGTAAGAACCGGCGGGCAGGTAAGCGCGGCCAAGCGGTGGCAGCGTCTGCGCCGCTTCATCGAGCGTGAGCAGCATCAGCCAATCGGTCTCCCGTTCGAGCGCGCTAAAGAACGCCTCGATCCAGCCGGTCGCCGTGTCATCGCCCCAGCACACGCTATACGTTCCGGGCCACAGGCCGAACTTCTCGCCGTCATCGCCGACGACGATCAGGCGCGTGAGGGCTCCCGGCGGCAGCGGCTTATCCGCCCACGCGCGCAGCCAATCCATCACCTGATCAACCGGCGTCCACGGGATCGTGTTGCGCATATGCTGCGACGAAGCGAACACTTTCAGACGATGGCCCTGCTCTTCGGTGATGGCGTAGCTGGTTAAATCGTCCGCAGCGAAGCCGGCCTGGACGAAGTGTGTATCGTCCAGCAGGGTGTACTCGATACCCGCCTCGGCCAGAACACGCGGCAAGTGCGGCTCCCACACGCGCTCGGCCAGCCACGCACCTCGGGGCCGCACACCGAAGTCTTCCATCACTGCTTCGGTCAGCTTGACCAGCTGGCCGATCTTGTCCGCATCCGGCAGCGCCACCAGCACCGGCTCGTAATAGCCGCCGCCTAGCGGTTCGATCTGTTTGCGCCCGACCAGCACGCGCACCCGGCGCAGGAATTCTGGCCGGTGCTCCTGAAGCCAGTCGCGCAGAGGCCCCGACCAGTGCATCGTCAGCCGCACACCCGGATGCCGTTCGAGCGCGGTGACGAGCGGATCATAGGCCTGCGCGAATGCCTCCTCGAAAACGAAGTCGAAGTTGCCAACCGGTTGATGGTTATGAACGACCAGGGAGAGGTAGAGCTTGTTCATGATTGCCTTATTCCATCGGCTGTGTCCTACCACGGCGGCAGCCGGCTCACCATCGTGCCGCTGGGGACGATCGTGTCCGCAAAATCAGATTCGCGCACGTCACCCGCGACCACGCAGTTGCGCCCGATCTTCACACCGTGCTTGATCCGGGCGTTCTTGCCGGCCAGCGAGATGCCCGACAGCAGGTCGCCGATCGGGTTCGGGCTGTAGTCGGCGCCGTGACCGACGTGAGCGTTCTCGCCGATGACCACTTGTTTGTCGATGACGCAGCGATCCACGACCGCGCCGGCCCGGATGTCGGAGTCGGTCAGGATGATCGAATTGCGCACGACCGCGCCGCGCGCCACGCGCACACCCGGCGATAAGACGCTGTACTCGACCGTCCCCTCGATCACGCAGCCATCGGTGATCAAACTGTGCGACACGGTCGCGCCAGTGCGGATGTTCACCGGCGGGCGCTCTTCGGATGGCGTGTGGATCACCCAACTGCGATCGAGCAAGTTGAGGAGCGGCTCGTCGACGAGCAGATCCATGTGCGCTTCCCAGTACGCCTGCACCGTCCCCACATCCACCCAGTAGCCTGTGTACGGATAGGCGAAGACGCGGTCATGGCCGATCATCTTGGGGATGATGTTCTTGCCGAAGTCGTGCTCGGACTCGGAATCTTTCGTATCCTCCAGCAGCAGATGGCTGAGCACTTCGGTATTGAAGACGTAGATGCCCATCGACGCGAGCGCCCCTTTGGGCTGCAGCGGCTTCTCCTCAAACGAGGCGACCTGGTAGGACGAATCCGTTTCCAGGATACCGAAGCGCGACGCCTCGTCGATCGTCACCGTGAGCGTGGCAACCGTCAGATCGGCCTGATGCTCCGTGTGGAAGTTAAACAAGTCGTCATAGTTCATCTTGTAGATGTGATCGCCGGCCAGGATCAGCACCAGGTCCGGGTTATGGCGGCGGATGAAGTCGAAGTTCTGCTGGATGGCATCGGCAGTGCCGACGTAGCGTCCCATCTCGTCGAACCGCTCGTACGGCTGCAGCAGCCACACCCCGCCGTGCAGGCGATCCAGGTCCCACGGCGTGCCGGTGCGGATGTGCTCGTTGAGCGAGTGAGGCCGATACTGCGTCAGCACGCCGACCGTCGTAATACCGGAGTTGGCGCAGTTGGAGAGAGGAAAATCGATGATGCGATACTTGCCGGCGAACGGCACCGCCGGTTTGGCGCGCTTCTGGGTCAAGATGCTCAGCCGCTTGCCGCGGCCGCCCGCCAGGATCATCGCCAAGGCTCGCATAAGTTCATCCTCGGTGATTCAATCGTGTGAAGCGTGAAGGCGGATGGCCTTGCGGTATAGCCGCTCGTACCGCTGCGCCGAACGCGCCCAAGAAAAATCGGCAGCCATCGCGCGGGTCTGAATGGCGCGCCACGTCCGCTCGGATCGATAGGCCTTCAATGCCCGATCCACCGCGCCGAGCAGGCTGCGCGGCGAGTAAGGCCCAAAGGTGAAGCCGGTGCCGGTCGCCGGGCTGCGCGTGGCGTCGCTGACCGAGTCGGCCAAGCCGCCGGTGGCGCGGACGATGGGAACGGACCCGTAGCGCATCGCGATCATCTGCCCCAAGCCGCCAGGCTCGTAGCGTGATGGCATCAGGAACATGTCGCTGCCGCCGTAGATCAGGCGAGCCAGGTTGTCGTCGAAGCGCGGCGCGAAGGCTACCTGTGCGGGGCAGCGTGCGGCCAAGGCCCGCATGGCGCTCTCGTACTTCGGGTCGCCCGTGCCCAGCACCGCGAATTGGACCTCGCGCGAGAGCAATTCATCGGCGGTATTGACCAGAACGTCAAAGCCTTTCTGTTCAACCAGACGGGTAACCATGCCGACCAGCGGCGCGTCGCCAAGCGGCAGGTTCAGCGCGCTCTTCAGAGCGCGCTTGTTGCCTGCCCGCCGGTCGAGAGAATCGGCGTCGAAGCGGGCCACCAGGGCGGCGTCGTCGATCGGGTTCCAGGCCTGCCCATCGATCCCGTTGAGGATGCCGCTCACGCGGCGCTTGTGTTCGCGCAGCAGCGCATCGAGGCCCGCGCCATATTCCGGCCGCATGATTTCGCGCGCGTAGCGCGCGCTCACGGCGTTGATCGCATCGGCGTGCGCGATGCCGCGCGCCATCCAGTTGATCGTGCCCGGCTGCTCAACGCCGAGATGCTTGTGGCGCGCGGGCAAGCCGGCGAAGGTCCAGATCGCATCGCCGGTGACACCCTGGTAAGCCAGGTTGTGAATGGTGAAGACAGACGCGACACCGGCGAATCGCGGATCCCGGCGTCCGAACGTGTCCAGCCACAGCGGCGCCAGCGCCGTGTGCCAGTCGTTGGCGTGGATGACGTCGGGCATCCAATCGTCGGCACGCAGATATTCGATCACGGCGCGGACGAAGAAGACAAACGCCATCACCTCGTCGGGCTGGCCGTAGACCATGTGGCGGTTGAAGTAGCGTTCATCCCACACAAAGTACGTCGGCACGCCGGTGGCGTCCGACCGCTGCATATCGGTGCGGCGCGCTTCATCGCCCGCGTAGGCGGTGAACGGCGACCCGGCTCGGTTCAGTCCGTACTTTCCGCCGTCGATCGACTTATAACGCGGGATCGCCACACGCGCATCGTGACCCAGGTCGCGCAACGCGCGCGGCAGCGAGCCAATGACGTCGGCCAGCCCGCCGACTTTATAAAATGGCGCGCATTCGGCAGCCAGAAAGAGGATTTTCACTCCCACCACCGCCAATCGACGTCGGGGAATACCTGTCCCGCTCCCATAGCTCTTCGGCCAGCGTCACATCCGGCTGCCCGCGTTCCAGCGAATCGGCCAACGCGTCAAACCGCTCGACGTGTTGCGCGAAGCGATGCACCGCATACTCTTTGGCCTGGCCGGTCGTCACCAGGAACGGCCAATCGCTCGCTTGGAGCAGCAACAACTCGCGCGCCGCCTGCTTGAGGACGAGATCCTCGTCTTCAGTCCGCCCGTCCTGGCGCGCGACTCCGCTTTGTGGATGGGTTTCCACTCGGTCAGGGCGTTCAGCAGCGGGATGTAGGTTTCGGCCAAGGCTTCGTGCACCCATTCTTCGCCGTGTGGCCAACGCCCCGCCGAACGCGTATAGGGCAAGTGGCTGTGCAGAACAAACGTGAACGCGCCGGACTTGGGCATGCTCTCCCCCATGCAGCCATCCGATTCGATAGTCTAGCACAGTGACTTGGACTCGTCAAAACCAAAACGAGAAACCCCCAGCAATCTGCCGGGGGCTTTGAATGAACAGGGCATTCTGATTAGCGAACCACCTTCTCGGTAGCCTTATCGAAGAAATGAATGTTATCCAGATTGGCGGCCACCTGGATGCGCTGACCCACCCGCGCCTGCGTGCGCGGGTCCACCCGCGCGGTGTACTGCTGGCCGCTCG
>JBOGUH010000518.1:0-2842 GCA_050695975.1 Anaerolineae bacterium | reverse complement strand
ATCTCATCACGGCCTCGCCGGCTAACGACAGCATCACCCCCTTGTGGGCATTAGGCGCCTCGGTCACGCTGAAGAGCCTGCGCGGCGAGCGCACGCTGTCGTTCGAGCATTTCTTCCTCGGCGTGCGCAAGATTGCGATGGAGCCGGATGAGATGCTGATCGACGTCTCGTTCCCGGCGCTGGCGGCGAGCGAGCGCGGCGCGTTCGTCAAGCTGGCGCTGCGCCGGGCGCAGGCGATCTCGGTTGTCGATACCGCCGTCATCCTCGGACTCGGCGGCGACAAGATCACGAAGGCGCGCATCGCGTTCGGATCGGTCGCCCCGACGATCGTGCGCGCGCCGGACGCCGAGAACTTCCTCGCCGGCAAGACGTTGAGCGACGCGGTGATCAACACCGCCGGCGAACTCGCCACGGCCGCCGCCCGCCCGATCGACGACGTGCGCGGCCCGGCCGAATATCGCTCCGAGATGATCCGCGTGACGACGATCCGCGCGCTGCGCATGATCCGCGACGGATCAGAGCGCGCCGATTGGCCGGTCGATCCGGCGATGCTGTGGGGAACGACCGATGGCGCCTTCCCAACTGGCCGCACGGCGAGCGCGATACACGCCGAAGACGGACCTGAACCCATTGTCACGACCGTCAACAGCCGGTCGTACACCGTGCGCGGCGCAAACGACAAAACTCTGCTCAGGATGCTGCGGGAAGACGTCGGACTGACCGGCACCAAAGAAGGCTGCGCCGAGGGCGAGTGCGGCGTGTGCACGGTGTTCCTGGACGGCATCGCAGTCATGGCGTGTATGGTTGCCGCGCCGCGAGCGCACGGATCACAGCTTGTCACTGTCGAGGGATTATCGCGCAATGGCGAACTCCATCCGATCCAGCGTGCGTTCGTCTCCGAAGACGCGGTGCAATGTGGCTACTGCACGCCGGGTTTCATTATGGCCGGGGCAAAACTGCTCGAGGAGCGCCCCCACCCCACCCGCTACCAGATCGCGCAGAGCATCAGCGGCAACCTGTGCCGCTGCACGGGGTACTTTAACATTCTGAACGCGATCGAGCGGGCAGCAGCGCAGCGGATAGATAACGGATAAACGGATACGCATGGACAGGCAGGGTTCTATCCGTTTATCCGATTCATATCCGATGCCATTGCCCGTCTGGAAGAAGATCGCCTACGGCGCGGGCGACAGCGGCTTCTCGCTGACGACGACGGCGCTGGCGCTCGTGTATCTCGACTTCCTGATCAACGTCGTCGGGCTCGAACCGGGCCTGGCCGGCGTGTCGATCGGCGTGGGCCGCGTGTGGGATGCGCTGAACGATCTGTTCGTCGGGACGCTGAGCGATCGCACGCGCAGTCGCTGGGGACGGCGCAGGCCCTATCTGCTCTTCGGCTCGATCCCCTTTGGCATCGCCTTTGTGCTGATGTGGCTGATCCCAACCACGAATGACCCGGTCTTCCTGACGATTTATTACACGGCGATGTACATCGTGTTCGACACGCTGTTCACACTGGTCAACGTGCCGTACGTCGCGCTGACGCCCGAACTCGCGCCGACCTACGACGAGCGCACGTCACTGCACTCGTATCGCATGGCCTTCTCGATCGGGCTGGGGTTGGTCGGAGCGATCGCGCCACTGGCCATCGTCGACACGATTGCGGGGCCGGGCGCATCGCTCGAAGCACGGCGGTCGGCCTATCCGCTGATGGCTGCGATCCTCGGCATCACAAGTATCGTCCCGATCTATCTCACCTTCGCCACCACATGCGAGCGACCGGAGTATCAAGACCTGCCCACGCCGTCGATCCGTGAATCGTTCCGCATCGCGGCCGGCAACAAGGCGTTCTTGATCGCCGCTGGCGTGTACCTGCTCACCTGGATTCCGATCGATTTGATCCAGTTCGTTCTCGTTTTCTTGATCCGCGATTACTTCGGGCTGGGCAGCAGCCAGCGCGACATGATCTTCTTGCTGATTTTCGGCGTCGGCGTGCTGGCTCTGCCGTTGTGGGTGTGGGTGGCCGGCCGGTGGAATAAGAAACGCGCGTACCAGGCGGGTATCACATTTCTCGCCGTGGTATTGATCGCATTGAGTTTCACATCGCCCGGCCAGACCAGCGTGGTGTTTATCCTCGCCATACTTGCCGGTGTTGGCGTCTCGGCGGCGCACGCCATCCCGCTGGCGATCCTGCCTGACACGATCGAGTGGGACGAACTGCGCACAGCCAACCGGCAGGAAGCAGCTTATTACAGCGTGATTACCTTGATTCAGAAAATCGTCGGTGCGGGAACGATCGCACTGACCGGGTCGGTGTTGGCCGCCACCGGCTACATCGAGCAGACCGCGCAGGATGTCAGCGCTGCTCAACCCGATTCGGCCCTCGCCGCGATCCGCACGCTCACCGGGCCGCTGCCGGCGCTGTTCTTCATCCTCGGCATTGTGCTGGTATCGTTCTACCCGATCTCGCGCGAGCGGCATGCGCGGATTATGCGGGCGCTGGAGCGGAAGAGGGAGTTGAGGAAGAGGAGGGTGTGAGTGATGAACTCAATCGGACACAGCATCACGCGCACCGACGCCGTCGCCAAAGTCACCGGCGCGGCGTTGTATCCGGGCGACTTGATCATGGACAACATGGCGCACATGAAGATCCTGTTCGCGCGCCGGCCGCACGCTCGCATCCGCAGCATCGACACGTCGAAGGCCGAACGGGCGCCCGGCGTGATTGCCGTGTTCACCTCGAAGGATGTGCCGGTCAACGAGTACGGCCTGATCATCAACGACCAGCCGGTGTTGTGTGGGCCACCCCCCTCCCCCTTCTCCCGCTCTGATTGGGAGAAGGGGG
>JBOGUH010000517.1:0-15550 GCA_050695975.1 Anaerolineae bacterium | reverse complement strand
GTGTCACCTCGCACGCGACCTTTGGCGCGCAGGAGCGCATCCATGCGGCGCGATCGCTCGGGCGCCCGCTGCGGGACAGCGCGCCCGAGTCGCAGTGCGTTCACCAGCCTCAGCCAACCGCGCTGCGCGTCGGCCCGGCTGATGGCTAATCGGCGCACGGCCACGTCGAAGGGCAGCAGCAGCGCCGCCAGCGCCAGCAGCCACGGCCATACGGGCCGGGTCGCGTTCGGCCTGGGCAGCGTGTGGGCGAACGCCTCGCCGGGATCATCGGAAGCGACCCTGCCGTTGGTGGCTGCGGCGATTCGGTACAGCGCATCGGGATCGGATTCCAGTTCCCGATACTCGGGCGAATACGACAGCACCCAGCCGGCGGTGTCAGTCAATGTGTTCTCGGCTGCGCCACTCTCGCCTGACGACAGCCTCGCCGAAACGCCGATCAGGTATGCGCCCTGATCCCGGGGCTGGAACATCGCTGCGTAGCGGCCAGGTGCGACCTGCTGCGCCTCGATCGACTCGACGCGCCCATCCGGCGCGACGACCTTGGCTTGCAGCGTGTAGCCGTTCAAGTAGTCGCCGCTCTCGCTGCGCGCATCGACGATCAGCCGGGCCTCCTCGCCTGCCTGCTCGACGCGCGCTTCGAGCGCCGAGCGCGACACATCGCCGATGGTGTAGCGTACGGCCTGCGCCCAGAAGGTCGGGAAGCCATCCCACCCGATCCAGTCACGCGCCCAGCGCCCGCTGGCATCGGACGTGAAGGCGACCGCCTTGCCCAGCCCGTACTGCCACGCGGCCAGTATCGGATCGTCCTGGCCCGAAATCAAGATGGTCTGCGCGACGTCCTTAGCCGTGGTCGCGACGTAGCCGTGCAGCGGCGGCGTCTGCGTGATGCCCGACAGGATCGGCGAGGCGCCCTGCTGTTTGGCGAAGAACGTCTCTTCGACGATGTACGACCGCGCGGCCAGCGTCGTTTCTTCGGTGAAGATGGTGGGGATCGCGCCAGGGTCTGCCGCGAAATGATAACGCCCGCCCCCCAGCTGCGCCAGCTGCGGCAAGAACGGCGCGGCGTCGCGACCGACGCCGACCGTCGTGAGCGTGATACCGTTCTCCTCGTGAAGCCGCCGTACCAGTTCAGGAATGCCCCTCGGATCGGCGCCGCCATCAGTCAGCAGAATGACGTGCTTGACGGCCGCTGCGTCGCCTGGCAGCACGTGGGCCATGGCCTGAACGCCGGCCAGGATGTCGGTGCCGCCGCCGGATCGGATGCTGCCGATCGCACTCAACACCCGATTCGGGTCGGACAGGTCGGTGATCGGAACGGCCCAACTTGCTGCGTCGTCAAAGGCGATCACGCCCACCCGGTCTGTAGGAAACAACAGCTCGACGGATCGCATCGCCGCCTCTTTGGCGAGTTCCAGCTTGGTAACGCCGCCGCTGATTTCGGACATGCTGCCCGAGTGATCGATAATGAACACGATCGCCAACGCCGGGCGGCGCTGTTCGTCCTTGATCTGCATCTCGACGGGCAGCGTGTCCTCGAGCGGCGTGCGGAAGTAGCCGCCGACGCCGTAACTGGTCGGGCCGCCGACGACGGCCAGCCCTCCGCCCAGGTCACGCACGTAAGACTGAACGGCGATCATCTGGCGCTGGCTGAGATCGCGCGCCGGCACATCGACCAGCACCAGCGAGGCGTACCCGGCTAACCCGGCCAATTCGGACGGCAGCTCGCCGGGACGCGCGACGTCGATGACGAAACCGGCCGCCTCTAATGCGCGCAAGAGCGACGAGAACTCATCGGGGCGCGCTTCGCCGCCGAACGTCATCGGCGAGCCTTTGGGCGGCGCGATGAACAGAACCTTTGGCGGGCCTTCGATCTGCGAGTAAGCCGCGAGTTCGTTGTTCTGATAATACCCGTCTCGGTCCGGATCGATTTGAATCACGTAGCTGACGAATCCCGGCTCTCCCGCGGTCAGTGGAACGCTGAAAGATTGCCCGGAGGGGACCCGCTCGAGATCGTGCGTACCTTCATACACCACTTCATCCCCGGCCAACACGCGCACGCCGGCGCGCATCGCTTGCGTGGCGCGCACGCTGAGGCGCAGGTCGAAGCGTTCGCCCTGGCGCAGACGCGCCGGCGCCTCGACGTCGGTGATCAGCGCCTCGGCGCCGGGCTGCACGACGAATGGCACGCTCACGATCTCCACGCCGGTCGCGGCCGCCAGTCGGGCCGCTTCCAACGCGTCGCCGGTCGTGGCTGCGCCATCGGACAGGATCACCATGCGGCGGGCGGTGTCGGGCGGATACAGCGCCAGCGCCAGCCGGATCGCCTCGCTCAGGTCGGTCTGACTGGTGTTGGGAATGGATGCGATGGGTCCTAACTCGCGCGCGGGCGACATCGACCGCTCGACGAGCGCATCGCCGCCGAAGACGATCACCGCGGCCTGATCGTCCGCTCCCATAGCGGCCAATGCCTGGCGCGCGTAGTCCCCGGCAGCGGCTTTCGCCAGATCGGGCATCGAATCGGAGGCATCGATCAAGAACACGACGGCCAGTTCGTCGGCCGCGCGGGCGATCTCCAATCCGGCGAGCGAGAAGATCAGGCACAGGACGATCAACAGTCGCAGCGCGAGCGAAGTGATCTCTCGCTGCCGGGCGAAGCCGCGCGAAGGCCAGCCCAGGACGGCAATCAAGAGCATGAGAAGTAAGAGTGAAAACAAGAGCGGCGAAGTGAAACGCATCGGAAACACCAAACGTGATTACTCTTTACGTTTTGCCCATTATTGTGAGGAGTTACGCAGCTCAACCAACCTCTCGCCCCTTTCTGTCATTCCGAGCCGCGCAGCGCTGAGGAATCTCCTCGATTGGCGCTGAGATTCCTTGCGGAGTTTACCCTGAGCGTAGTCGAAGGGCTCCGAATGACACGCTCAAGTGCATGATCCCTGACTGTAAATAGCCGTTGCAATCGAGTGCGCCAGTTCTTCGATACCATCTGCCGCCGATGATACACCCACCACTCCAGCATTAAGACCGCCAGCGCCAATCCGGCCAGCCACGGCCACAACTCGCGCTGGCCGACCTCGGTCGATGCGGATGGTGAAAGAGCGGTCTGACCGACCCGGATGATAGGCGACGGGCGGATGTTGGACTCAGTTGGATCGAACAGGTTCACGGCGAAGAAGTCCGCTGTCTGATCGGATTCCGACAGATAGTTGACGGCGTACACGCCCAACTCGTCGATATCCTTGAACGTGACGCCGTTTTCGCCGAGCGGGAGCGGATACGTTCGACCGGACGGCGAAGCGATGACGACCTCCTTCACGCTCAAATCGGGCAGGATGGTCAGACTGTCGCCGGGCTGCAGGCCATCCGCCGCGTCGAACGCCTGCGCCGGGGCCAGGTAGTTGATCAGGTTGGAAAACAGGATGGGGTAGGCGACTTGAAGCGGCAGATCGGATTCACGCAGATCGAACGTGATAACGGCCACGCGCCGCCCGCCGGTCTCGCCGGCGAACACGAGCGGCCCCGCCTCTGTTTCGATCAGCGCGTCCGCCCAGTTGGGTAGATCGACAGCGCGCGCTTGCAAGACGTGAACGTTGCGCCAATCGACGAATCGGGTCAGCGGATGATCGGCCACCTGGGCGTTGGCGGTCACGCTGAACGTGCCGCCGACACCGAACCCTAAAGTGCGTTCCAGCGACGCATTCGGCGGCGGATTGATGAGCAGCACATCGGCTGCGGGCAGTTCGCCGGGGATCACGCCGTCGAAGACGTACACATCGAACGGATCGCCCGGAAGTTGCAGTTCCCCGCCTTCAGAGGGAAGTGCGCGGTACGCTGTCAGGCTGGGGAGCGCGGCGAGCAACTGCTCGAGAAACAAATTCCCGTGTGACACCAGAAGCGTGCGCCTGGCGCTCGACGGTTGATACACGGCGAAAGCCACATCGTCGAGGGATAGCCCGTCGAGCGGCTGATCGGCTTGATCGACGCGGGACAGCCGTGCTTCGTAAATGGCTGGGTCAGCCGGCAAGTCGGTCAGCACGACGTTCGCGCTTTGGCCGGCAGGCAAGTCCAGCCGTTGGGAACTGAAGAACTCGTCGTCGATGTAGAACGAAAAGATCACCGATCGATCTGCATCGCCGGTGTTCGACACGCTTGCGAACAGCTCCGCGCCTGTGGCGGTCGGGCGCAGCGCCAGCGCAGAGACAGCCAGGTTGTCGTTTGCCTGGCCGATAGGAACGTAGCGCACCGCGCCGGGCAGGGCTGGCAGGCCTTCGGCCGGCAGGCCGCCATCGGAAATGATCACGATCCTCGTCTGTTCCGCGCGGCTGCCGAAGGCGCCGCCCGCCAGCGCGAAGGCCGCCTCCCAATCGGCGGCTGCGTGGGTCGGGCGAGCTGCATCGAGTGCGCGCCGCAATTCGGCGGCGTCGCTTTCGGCGGAGGCCAGAGTTCGTGGTTGGCCTCCGACGAGGATCAGCGTCATTCGCGCGTCATCCGGCAGGCTGTCGATCAGTCCACGAGCTGCTGCGCGAGCGGCGTCGAAGCGGGTGGGTGCGACGTCCGTCGCGTTCATCGAGGCCGAGGCATCCAGCAGCACGACGACCGATCCGCTGGCGACGGCTGGCACGGCGATCGCCGGTCGGGCCAGCGCGAAAGCGAGCGCGGCCAAAATCAGCAATTGCAGGAACAGCAGCAGGTTGCGCTTGAGCCGCTGCCAGGGCGCGTTCGCCTGTCGATCGCGCAGCAGCATCTGCCACAGGAGAGTAGACGAGACCTGCACCTCGCGGCGGCGCAGCTTGAGCATATACAGGATGATAATCGGTACGGCCAGCGCGCTGAGGACAAGCGCGGCGGGTGTGAGAAGACTCATTTCAAGCATCTCTGTCTGCGAATGAATTCGCAGCCTGGCACTGGACAGTGGAAACACGCTAAAGCGCGTTGGGAATTTCCCCAACCTGCTTCAGCAGGTTTTCTATTTCAGCCATCGAATTCATTCGATGGCCAATCATTTCACGACCCCTGCCTTTCGCATCTCGTACAGCACGACTGCATCCCATGCCCGATCGGTGCTCAGGCCGACATAGCGTATGCCGCGTTTTCGGCAGTATGTCTGAATCTCGTCGCGCCAGGCTCGGACGCGTCGCCGATAGGACTCGCGCAGGCCACCATCCAGCGACACGTCCTGCGCCTGCCCGGTCTCCACATCGACCAGACGCAGATCGCCGGCCAGCGGTGGATCGAGTTCGTCGGGGGCGAGCAGGTGAATGAGTACCACCTCGTAGCCCCGGCTCTGCAGCTGCGTCACACCGAGCTGATAGCCGTTGGGGGAAAAGAGATCGGAGATGACAAGCGCTAAGCCGGGCCGGCGTGCTGCCCGTGCATAATCGCGCAGAGAGAAATTGAGATCGGTGACGCCTGCCGGGGCCTGAGCTTCGAGAAACTTCAGAAGCCGCAGCAGGTGTGGCTGGCCCCGCAGGGCGACTTCCGAAGTCTTATAGACTCCGGAAGTATGAAGCAGGACGACGCCGAGCGGATCGCCGGCGCTCAGCGCAATCGCTCCAAGCGCGGCCGCCAGGCGAAGCGCGTACTCGAACTTGTCCTGCGCGCCTTCGCCCCAGTTCATCGACTGCGATGCGTCGACCAGGATGTGAACCGCCAGGTCCTCTTCCTCTTCGCGCAGCTTGATGAAAGGCCGGTCGAGCCGCGCGTAAATGTTCCAATCCAGCCGGCGCAGGTCGTCGCCGTGGACGTAGTCGCGATAATCGGCGAACTCGACGCTCGTCCCGCGCTTGGTCGAGCGGCGCTCGCCCCTCATCGCTCCAGCGCGCACGCGCGAGGCGACCAGCGTGAGCCGATTGAGTTTGCGGAGGGTGGTTTCGTCGAAGCGCATACGAGTCAGCGAATCAACAATGAGATTCGTGGTCGAGAGGCAGGTACTGCATCAAATCTAATACGCTACTTTATCCAGCAATTCCTCAATGATCGCATCGGTGCTCACATCCTCGGCCAGGCCCTCGAAGTTGAGCAGCAGGCGATGGCGCAGGGCTGCCAGGGCCACAGCGTGGATATCGTCAAAGGCGACGTTGTAGCGGCCGGCCAGCAGCGCGGTGACTTTGGCGCCCAGGACGAGGGCTTGTCCTCCGCGTGGCGACGAGCCGTAGCGCACAAACTGCTTTACCAACGGCGGCGCATTCGGACTATCGGGGTGAGTGGACACAATCAAGCGCGCGACGTATTCGCTCACGTGCGAGGCGATCGGCGTCTGCCGCGCCAGGTCGCGCATGCGCAAAATGTCGGCGCCGCCGATGATCGTCCCGGCTGCGGGCTCATCCTTGCCGGTCGTGCGGGCCAGGATTTCGACGAGTTCGGTCGAAGAAGGGAATCCGACGTTGATCTTGAACAGGAAGCGATCGAGCTGCGCTTCGGGCAGCGGATAGGTGCCTTCCATCTCGAGTGGGTTTTGCGTCGCCATCACGAAGAACGGCTCTTCCAGGCGATAGGTTTGCTGGGCGACCGTCACCGAATGTTCCTGCATCGCCTCGAGCAGCGCCGACTGCGTCTTGGGTGTGGCGCGGTTGATCTCGTCGGCCAGCACCAGGTTCGCGAACACCGGCCCGGGTTGAAAGCGAAACTCGCGCCGGCCATCCTGATCGATCAGGATGTCCGTGCCGACGATGTCCGCCGGCATCAAGTCAGGCGTAAACTGGATGCGCGAAAATTTCAGATTCAGCACCTGCCCCAGCGTGCGGATGAGCATCGTCTTGCCCAGCCCCGGCACGCCTTCCAACAGCACGTGCCCGCCGACCAGGATGCTCACCAGCACGGAGCGCACGACATCTGTTTGCCCGACGATGACCTTGCCGATCTCGGCCTCGATTGCGGCGGCGTATCGGCGAAATTGATCGACGGATAGAGTTTCTGACATATCAACGCGCCTCGCGACATGTTTCGTGTGGCGTGTTCCGTGAACAAGCCCGACACGATAGACGCAGCACGCAACACGCATCACGTTTCACGCTTCATGGCTCCAGGGAACTAAAGTACGCTTTGATCAATGCTCGTAAGTGGATCGGCGCCTGGCCACTGTCGATCGCCTGGCGATAAGCCTGCGCGTACGCGGCAAACACTTCGACGTAGGGCACGCTGCTCCGACCCTCGTCGCCGGGTGAGGTGTTCCCTCCTCCGACAACTTCGCTGCCCGGATCATCGCTGCCGGGCAGCGTCACGTCCTCGCCCGCGCTGCCACCTAGCCGTTCCGGCGCGTAGATTTGCTCGTATCCGCGTTCGCCACCGTCGCCTGCGCCATTGTTCTGGTCGATGGGGTCGGCGCCGGCTTCACCGCTCGGGCCACTGTCAGCGTTGCCTTCTCCGCGTCCGGCGCCTGCGCCACTGTCCCCCTGATCGGACTGTCCAATCTGCCCCTGACCTGATTGCCCGCCCTGCGCCGATTGGCCTTGTGACCCCGCCGCGCCTCGCCCGGCCTGTATCACGCGCTGCCGGCCCTCGCCGATCTGCGACGCGGCCTCTCGCGCTAATTCGGATTGAATGATCCGTTGGCCCGTTTGAGTGAGAGTTTGTGCGGCCTGTTCCAACGCGGCTTGGGCCGCCTGCGTATCGCCGCCCCGCATCGCTTCGGCGGCATCGCGCAGCGGCTGGGCCAGTTCGGGATTCGTCGCTTGCAGCGCCTCGGCGGCCGCTTCCAACTGCTGCGCCAGCGCATCGGTTTCGGCAGGAGTCAGGCTGCTGGTGTCGATGTTGCGCAGGGCCTCTGCCGCGGCCAGGGTGTCACCCGCGGCCAGGTTCTGGCCGAACTGCTGCAAAGGGCTGCCCTCGTCCTGGCTCAAGCGATTGCCGCCGTCTTGCAATCCCTGCGCCCGATCTTGCGCTTGCGGATCGATCACTGCTTCGAGTCGCTGTTCGGCGCTGACGAGCACCGACGTTGCCTGCTCGAGCGATTGCGAATCTTGCAGTCGCTGCGCCGTCTCGTCGAGCAGGCCGGTGAGCGCCTGGCGTTGTTCGCGCGCAGCGGTCAGGGTCTCATGCGCTTCGATCTGCTCGCGGATCGCTTCGATCTGAGCGACTTCCTGGGCAATGGCCTGCTGGACGGCTCTGGTTTGCCGGGCAGCCTGGAAGAATGCTTCACCCTTCAACCAGACGAACAGCACACCTGCGACGAGTAGGACCATAGTGACGACTTCTCTTCGAGCCACGCGCACAGGAAGGTGGGCATGCGCCCTGATCTCGCGGGAAGCAGCGACGGCGTCTTCGAGTTGTTTTTGGATGAGTTCGGTTGGAGAAGGTTGCTCGGCTGCCGCCAGTTCCAGCGCCGTGCTGACCCGCTCGCGCAGCCCGAAGCGCCGATCAAAGAATCGCGCCGCTGTGAGCCGGGACGTCGGCCACACGTAGGCGACCACGGCGATGACTGTCATACTTGCGATCGCGACCGAGGTGACGATCAATAGAAACTCTTCTCGAAGCAGCTCGCCCCCCAAGATCGCCGAGAGCGAGAGAACGAGTGAAATCGCCAGGCCGATGATCAACCCGCGCCCGGCCCAAGCCATCGCTCGCTGCAGCCTGAGCCGGCGCAGCCACCGATCGACGTGTCGATTCAATTCATTCAGCAGAGCGAGTGTCGCCATAGTGTTCCTTCAGTTCCCTCAGTTCCCTCGTGGACGCTCGACGAACTGAGGGAACTCAAACGCGGTGACCGCAAGGGCCACCCCTACTTCTCGACGCGTTTCACGAACCGGATACTGAGCGCGATCAAGATAACGCTCAACAGCGCGTAAACGACGACGTATCCGATCCAGGGCGACAGGAGCTGGAGCGTATTCCCGTTGCTGAGCGGCATTGACCAGACGAAGGCGCCTTGCCCGCTGGCCAGCATGGCCTGCGTGGCGATGCCGGCTGCCAGCGGCGTGATCGACACGATGATCCATTGAACCACCTGTGCCCTGATCTGCGCATCGACGTCGGGCGGGCCGCCGAAGCCGTAAATCGCGGGCGCCGTGAGCGAGAGCACGACGAAGAGCATGATCGGCAGGCCGACGACGAGCAGGATAGCGGTCCCGTTGGCCAGCGCGGTCGAGACCAGGGTGCGCTTCGTGAAGCTGGAGAAGAACAGCCCCAGCGCGCTGAAGGCGATGGCCGTGACCACCAACATCACCGAACCGATGAACACTTCTTCCAACGTGATCCCGCCGAACAAGAATGCCAGGCTCTCGAGCGGGATGGCCGCCAGCATGAGCAGGAAGGTGAACGAGAGCGCCGATAGGAGTTTCCCCAGCACCAGCGAGCGCGCCGACAAGAGTGTGGCGCGCAGCAGGTCGAAGGTCTGCCGCTCGCGTTCCGCCGAGATCGCCCCGACGGTCAGCGCCGGCGCGATGAAACACAACATGAGCAGCTGCAGCCCCACCACCGTGCTAAACACGACCTTGCCCAACGCCTGCAGGCCGCTCGGGTTGCCGAAGGCGCTGTAGGAGGCTGAAAAGGCAAAGTACACCAGGCTGACCAGGGCGCTGAGCAGCAGGACGTGAAGGGTGATCATCATGAAGGCGCGGCGGCCACGCATCCGGCTGCGCAGCTCTTTTAGCGCCACCGGATTGCGGCGCAGCCGCTCGCCCAGGCTCAGGCGCGCCTTTTGGGTTTTGGGTGCGGTGACCATTCTACTCGATCACGCCTTTCGTCAATCGCATGAAGATTTCTTCCAGGCCCTGACTGTCTTCGCTGAAATGGATCACCGGGATACCCCGTGCTGCCAAAGCGGTCAGCACCGCGCTGAGAGCCATGTCATCGCCCGTAAATTTGATCTCGAGCCGGGAGCGACCGGCATGGTTCTGTTCGGACTGAGCGTCGATGGATGAAACTCCGGGCAGCCTCGTCAGGAAAGCTTGCGCATCCTCTGCTCGATCGAGCACTGTCACGTGAACCTGGCGCTGAGTCACCAAACCGCGTTGCAGTTCCTCCAGCGTGCCGACGGCGACGAGCCGGCCCGCTTCGATAATGCCGACGTGGGTGCAGATCTCGGCCACGTCGGCCAGGATGTGCGTCGAGAAGAAGATGGTCTTGCCCAGGCGCGCCAGTTCGACCAACAGTTCGCGAATCTCGACGCGGGCGCGCGGGTCGAGGCCCGAAGCCGGCTCGTCGAGGATGAGCACCTGCGGGTCGTGGATCAGCGTGCGGGCCAGCCCCAGTCGCTGCTGCATGCCGCGCGAGAGTTTGTCGGCCATGTCCTCGCGGCGATTGCCCAGGTCCACCAGTTCGAGCAAGTCGTCGACGAGCCGTCGGCGATCCGCTTCGGGGATATGGTAGCACGCGCCGAAGAAATCCAGATACTCCCACACTTTCATGTCGCTGTATACGCCGAATATGTCGGGCATGTAGCCGATGGTTCGCCGCACCTCGCGCGGAGCCTTGCGCACCGAATGCCCGGCCACTTCGGCGTCGCCGCTGGTGGCCTGCAGCAGCGTGGCGATGATGCGGATCGTGCTGGTCTTGCCGGCGCCGTTGGGCCCCACGAAGCCGAAGATCTCACCCTCGTTCACAGCCAGGCTCAACCGGTCGACCGCCGTTCGCTTGGCGTAGCATTTAGTCAGGTCTTTGATCTCGATGATGGGAGCCATGCGGACTGCCTGATCATCAATAACTGGATCCAATAGGAATTTACCTTTTGCTCTGCTACCGCGTCCTCGCGGTAGGCTCAGACATTGTTTCTCCTTTTGCTACGGTTTGACGACTAACGTGAAGTCGGACGTTTCGACGTGGATCGGGTTCGGGCTGTTCGCGCTGTCGACGACCAGCCGCACTTCGCCGCCAGGGCCGACGTGTCGGGCTGGATGGGGCACATCGGCGTCGCCCCACTCGACGTTGGGCAGTTCGACCCAATCGTCGATTTCGAAATCCCACAGCCGGACGCTCAGGCCGGTCGGGCCAGTCGCGCCGGAACTGGTAAGATGCAGCCTGAGCGATTCGACCGACGAAAATGGAATCGGCTGCGCCAGGTTGAATCGAAGACTGTAAAAATTCTGATTGAGATACGTGCCGTAGGGTGACGCATCGCTAAGCGGTCCCGGCTCTAAACTCCAGGTGAACAGGCCTGGCGGAATCGTCAGCTGACCCTGTTCGACAGCCAGCGCAGGTGTGAGAGACACCAGATAGAGCGTCGTGTCTGTGGCTCCGAACTCAGTTTCGTCGAGTGTCACAGCGAGCGGCGACTCGTCGCTCCAGCCGGCCAGGTAAATGCCGCCACCTCGACTCCCGCTTCCAAGCCCGCCTGCGTTGTATGGGTTGATCATCGCGCGCAGCATGCCGTATCGACGGCGGCTCTCGGCGTCGGTGTAATAGTTGGTGACGCCTAAAATGTCGTCGATGGTCGAGTCGCCGCCATAATAGTATGCAGAGACTTGCCCGGGTTGGCTGGCGCGCTGCGATATTTGAAGCGATAACTGGAGCGGCCGCGTATCGCCGGGTTCCAGGTCGCCCAGGCGCCGTGCTTCTCCCGGTCCCAGTACCACCGCATCGCGCAGCACGAAGCTGCCGTTGTTCGTGACGCTGCCCTGGACCGCCGCGCCTGCACGGCTCAGGCTCAGCGTGAGGTTGTGCCCAAGCGCCGGGGCCGGAACCTGCCCTTCGACCGCCATCAGTGTGAAGCCCGCTACATCCATGCGCAGGTCGGGCACGCTGATCCGCTCGCTTTGATTCAGAAAGGTCCAATCTCCGCCGTGGGATCCCAGCGGCGTGTCGCTCGGTACTGGATGCGCCAGGAGATTCCGATCGATGCTCAGTTGATACGTTGCGCGGTTCGGTGAAAAGATCCCCACAACCCCGCTCGCCCGCGCAGCCCGCCCTGAGCCTCCTGAGCGGGAGTCGAAGGACGAAGGGTCGTCGGGCCAAACCTGCACGATCGCCAGCCGGTTGAGGATCGGTTGGTTGCCGCGCGCTCGACTGCCCATGAAGAACGCCGCACCGCTGAAGACGATCACCAACACCGGGACGCTGAACCAGGCCAGCTCACGGCGTTTCATCACGCGCACGAAGATGTAGTTGAGGGGGCCAATGGCCACGATGTACAGTCCCAGAAAACCGCAAATCAACGAAGTGGGAGGCAGGTTCAGGTTGGGCAGCGTCGAAGCGGCGTCGGATGCGGAATACCAGTCTTGAAAGCCGTAAGCCCAACCGGGTCGATCCACCGGAGATGCAATCAACGCCCGATACAGATCGGCTGCGCCATCCCAGCCTTTGAGCGGCGCCAGGGCCGGGTCGGCGGTGAGGTAGGTCACCTCGCCGAAGCCGGCGCGGCGCCGGACGATCAGCGGCACGTCCGCTTGGCTTATCAGCACCTCGGCGTCCTGCGCAAGCGCGCCCGTCGCAACGACCGCGCCGCCGGCCAGGGCGTACGGGCTGGTCGCATACGTTTGGAGTGAAGTTAGTTCGGGCAGTGCGCGCGTGCTTTCGGGAAGGAGCGGAAGCAGATCGCGCAACCCGGCGACGGTTTTCTGCCAACTTGGCCCGCCGCTGACGATCAACCGTCCTCCGCCGGCTACCCAACCCGACAGCGCTTCGCGCTGTTCAGGTGTGAGGATACCCGTGTCAATGTCTGAGATGACGAGGACATCTAGAGCGTCGAACGCCTGAGCGCGATCGGGCAGGTCGCCCGGTTCAAGCTGGGCCACGCTGGCTGTTCCGTTCAGGGGATCGACCTCGGCCAGGATATTGAAAACAGATGGGCTGCCGGCCAGCACGCCGAACAACCGATCCGTATTGCCGATCGAGTTCAAGCGCACAGTCGCCTGGGCCGCCGTGCTTCCGCTCGGGTCACTCGCCACGAGCGTCACGTCGAGTTCGCCGGCGAGATAGCTTTCAGGGTACACGTACAACACGACTTCTTTGCGCGAGACGGTCGGCAGGCTGACCGGGTAAGCGTAGACGGTTTCCTCGCCGCTGTAGCGTGGGACGCGCACTTCCACCCGCCCGTCGAGACCGGGGCCGTTGTTCTCCAGCGTGACGCGAACGGGAATCCATTGGTTGATTTCGTAGTAGCCGTCGAAGCCGGCGCGCGCCGTGATCGTCACGCCGGACTGGCCCTGGGCCTGAACGATCCAGGGCAGGCTCAGTCCCGCCAGCAGGGCTATGAACGTCAACAGGATACGCACGTGATGTTGAACCACTGGCAACATTCTATCACAACGCACATTTCAGGTTACAATTGCGGCCCGTACTGCATGGCGCCAGTCGCTGTCGGCCCACGCTCGCCTGAGTGGTCGTTTGAGGCGAGAGGATGTGCATGAAGACATCGCCGTTCGCCGCGCTTCAGCATCGCAACTTCCGGCTGCTCTGGTCGGGCCTGATCATCTCGATGTCCGGCTCGATGATGCAAATGGCGGCTATCCTGTGGCATGTCTCGCTGCTGGTTCCGGGCGACCAAAAAGGATTGGCGCTTGGGCTGGTTGGGCTGGTGCGCGTGGTTCCGATCATCACGTTTTCGCTGATCAGCGGCGTGGTAGCCGACGCGCTCGATCGGCGCAAGTTGATGTTGATCACGCAGACCTGCATGGCGCTCACGGCCGCGCTCCTGACGCTATTTACCTTTAGCGGTTGGGCGGTCGTCTGGCCGATCTATCTCCTGGCCGCGCTGAGTTCCGCCGCCGGCTCGTTCGACGGCCCGGCCCGGCAGTCGCTCTTCCCGAACCTGGTGCCGCGCGAGCACCTGCCCAACGCCATCAGCCTGAATGCGATTATGTTCCAGACCGCCGCCGTGATCGGGCCTTCGCTCGCGGGGCTGATCATTGCCGCAGGTGGTGTGGGCTGGGTGTACGCGGTCAACGCGCTCTCGTTCCTGGCGGTGATTGTCGCGCTGCTGCTGATGCGCGATGTGCCGGGCCACGCCGGAAACGAGAAGCGCGAGATCAGCCCGCGCGCTGCGTTGGAGGGTCTGCGCTTCGTGTTCTCCACGCCGCTGATCCGGTCGACGATGCTGCTCGACTTTTTCGCCACGTTCTTTTCCTCGGCGACGGCGCTGCTGCCCATTTTCGCGCAGGATATTCTACGCGTGGGCGCTGAAGGGTACGGCTGGTTGTATGCTGCGCCGGCCATCGGCGCGCTGCTGACGAGTGCGGCGCTGGTCCGTCTGGTCGACCGCATCGACCGGCGCGGTTGGACCTTGCTGGGGTCGGTGTTCGCCTACGGATTGGCGACGGTGGTCTTCGGCCTCTCCCAGAGCTTCTGGTTGACTTTCGCGTGCCTGGCGCTGACCGGCGCGACCGACACGGTCAGCAT
Source organism: Anaerolineae bacterium (assembly GCA_050695975.1). GTDB lineage: Bacteria > Chloroflexota > Anaerolineae > Fen-1058 > Fen-1058 > DASSFZ01. The sequence goes on along the minus strand of JBOGUH010000517.1, from coordinate 1,282 downwards.
GGTGCTGCGCAATATCATCCGGCAGTTGACCACGCCCGATCACATGCGCGGGCGGATGACGAGCGTCAACATGATCTTCTTCATGGGCGGGCCGCAGCTCGGTGAACTGGAGGCCGGCGTGGTGGCGAACGGGTTCGGCGCGCCGTTCGCGGTGGTCTCCGGCGGGCTGGGCTGCCTGATCGCGTCGGGGTGGGTGGCGCTGAAGACGCCGGCGCTGCGCCGCTATCGCCGGGATGAGGCGGTTCCGGCAATGCAGGGGGTCGCGTAGGAAGTGACCCGACGAGCAAGAAACCCGGTTTTCTACAAGACACCGGGTTTCTCTTTTGGGGCACTTTTTGAGCGTGACGTTCGTCTCATCAGTGATGTGAGAGACGCGAGGCAAATGGAGAGCAACATGGAACTGGTGCTGATTATGATGCTGGGCTTCTTAGTGCTGTCCGCACGCTCGAAAGACGACAAGCGCGCCGACGTGAAGCTGGTCGAACTGCTGCTGGCGGCGATCTTCCTGCTGTTCGCCTTCGGCCAGGCGGCCGGGTAAAGTCTGTCCTTCTTTCACCGCAGAGACGCTGAGGACCCAGAGAAATCCACTAGACAACTCAGCGCACTCTGCGTCTCGGCGGTTATATATGGGTGGCTGAACAGGACAAATTAAATGGTCAAACCGGCTCAACATCAGGAGTGTCACATGAAGCACAAGCGACTCACTATGAGTATTGTCCTCGCCCTCGTTTGCACCGTGTTTGGGATGACTGCCTTCCCGGCTGCGGCGCAAGGCGCGTGGTTCGCCGAATACTTCACCAATCGCGATCTGTCAGGCTCGCCGGCTGTGACCCGTCACGAGAGCAGCATCCACTTCGAGTGGGGCGCGGGCAGCCCCGACCCGGCTATCCCGGCCGATAACTTCTCCACCCGCTTCACCCGCGACGAGTTCTTCGAGGCAGGCGCCTATCGCTTCTCCTACCGCTCCGACGACGGCATCCGCATCTGGGTCGGCAATACTCTTGTCGTCGACGACTGGCGCGACCGTCAGGCGGCCTGGTCATTCGTCGACCGCTTTGTTGCGCGTGGGACGCACCGTGTGCGCGTCGAGTACTACGAACACGGCGGCGGCGCGGCGCTGCAGATGGCCTGGGAGTGGGTCAGCGGCGGCTCCGGCTGGCGGGCAGAGTACTTCAACAATCGCGACCTGTCAGGCTCGCCTGCCTTGGTGCGCTTCGACCCGGCCATCGACTTCGACTGGGACAGAGGGAGTCCTGACCCTGCCGTTCCCGCCGACAACTTT
>JBOGUH010000516.1:0-4754 GCA_050695975.1 Anaerolineae bacterium | reverse complement strand
GCTGCGATCCTGGCGGTAATCGTCGGCTTGTTGATCCTTGGTCCGCCGCTGTGGGCGCGGCTTTTTGGGAGTTAATGTTACGTGCGACGCACCTGCGAGGTGCGTCGCACGTATTCTACACCTCTTTTACGGCGCAACCGTCACCTCAGTCAGCGTTAGCGCATCGCCGACATCAACCTCGTCCTCAACGAACCGCAGGCGTTCTCCCTCAAACGTATACATGCCAACCACAACCTCGTAAGCGCCCACCGCCGCATCGGCCGGCATCGCCACCCCATATCGATCGATAATCGTCTCGCCGGGCGTCCAGATCGTCGTCGGGACGAGATCGCCGCCCGGCTCGCGATCGGTCTGAGCGACGATCGCGCCGTCGGCGCTGAGGATGTGCACGAAGACCTTATAGCGTTCTTCGATAGGCGCGTCACTGTGCCAGAATAGCGCGATCTGCACAATGTCGCCGGGCGCGATAGTCGGTGTGAGCAGCGAGTAGCCGTCGAGCCAGATGTGATCGCCCAACCGCGCGTCGATGTGCCGCTCGGGCGTATCGGCCACCCGCACGGGGACAGCGTACGTCGCCAGACGCACATCGCCGAGCCACTTTTCAGCAGCCTTGTAAGTATGCGCGTCAAGCCACGATTCGACGAAACGATTCGGGTCAGGCTCAACCTCGGCCCAGTACAACACGGACAGCCGGCGATGCGTCGCGAGGATGTCGTCCAACTCGCGTTCGGTCGCCGCCGGATCGAGCGGTCGCTGCTTGGCGATCGGAAACACGTGCGGGCTGTCGGGGAAGTAGTAGGTGAACACTTCCCATTGATTGGCAGCGTGCAGCAGCACGGCGTCGCCGTCGCGCCAGGCCGATTCGATCGTACGGGCGACGCCGCGATAATCGTCGCGGGCGAAGGCTGGATCAAAGTATAGATGGTTAAGAGAGGACGTGGTTGGAACGAGCACGAGCGCGACGAGAATCGCGACGACGGCCACCCCGCTGAAGGCCAGTTCGCGCGGGCCGCTCAGTTCGCGCGGCATGGACATCGCGCCGCGGGCGATGCGCCAACCGTTATCGATGCCGCGCGCCAGCAGCAAGCAGAACGCCGGCGAGCCGACGAGCAGGAACTTGAGGTAGGCGTCTTTGAACAATCCCAAAACGAAGATCAGCGCGATAGGCAACAGCCCAACGAGCGCGATCGATCCGAAGCGCAGCGCGCGGGGGATCGTGGTTTCCCAATCGGGTTCGGGTTCGTCGAACGCGTCGGGCGTCCACGCGCTCATCGCCAGGAAGAAGGCGGCGATGACCAGGGCTGCGCCCGCTTCGCCGGCCGGGGCGGTCGGGCCGAGCAGGTAGAGTCGGAAGGTATCGATCAGCGCCGCGCCGGTGTCGGTCGACACGGACTGCGACGGCCAGCCGGCGATTTGCTGAATCGCAGTCGGCAGCCAGGGTAGGAATAAAATGCCTGCGCCGATCGCAAGCGGGAGCCAACTGAGCAAACGCGCCGGCGCACTGCCTGGCCGATAGAGCGACCAGGCCAGGACGATTGCGAAATGCGCGAGGAGGACGAAAGGAAAGGCATAATGCGTATACAGCCCGGCCGTCAGCGCGACGACGTACAACACGTAGTAGCGCCGGTGGGTGATATGGATGCGAGGTCGCAGGCTCCAGAAGTCGAGCAGGCGCACGAGCAGGTACGTGGCCACGCTGCCGATCGCGGTCAGCATCATGTACATCCGCGCTTCCTGCGAATAGTAAATCTGGAAGGGGTTGACGGCGGCGAGGAAGGCAGCGATCAGCCCGACGCGCGCTTCGAACAGGCGGCGGCCGATCAAGAACGTGAAACCGATGGCGATCAGGCCGAAGATCGCCGATAGTCCGCGCAGCGCCGCTTCGCTATCGCCGAAGAGGCCGCGCCAGACGTGCAGCGTCAGGTAGTAGAGTGGCGGGTGAATATCGCCGCCCGCGCCTTCGACGATCAGGCCGATGCTGCGTTCGGCGATGCGTGCGCTGTTGCCCTCGTCGTTCCAAAACGACTGCGCGTCGATGCGATAAAAGCGCAGCGCGATGGCGAGGATCAAGATGATGAGAAGGATGGCTTGCGTTAAGCGGCGAGATTGCATGATTGAAAGGACGAAGGATGAGGGATACAGGATGAAGGACGAAAAACGAGGGGCTGTCTTCACTCGCCACCCGTCACTCGTCACTCGTCACGCTCGTATATTCCTTCATCGCCGCATACACGGGTAACGGCGTGAAGTCGGGATCGAGCAACCTGAAATAATACTTGGCCTGATCCTTCTCGTGATCGTCGGCGTCTTTGAGATACCACACGCTGGCGACACCGATCCACGGCCATTCGCGTCGGATGCGTTCGTAGGCTAATGGCAGATAGCGCGCCTGCTGTTCGAGCGTCACCTGCCCGAAGCGCTTGTCGGCGATCTCGTCCGGCACGGCGTTCCAGTTCATTTCGCTGATCCAGATCGGCTTGGCGGCATCGCCGTTGGCGACCATGATGTCGCGGATGTACTGCGGCCGCCCGAAGTTGACGATGTGCGGGCGCAAGCGACGATCGGTCGGTCCCGAAAACAGGCCGTAACCCTGCGCCGAGAGGATGTCGAAGCAGTCGCGCGCGCCGGCGTGGTACATACGCTGCAGGAAGATAAAGTCGTTCAGGCCTGTCCCCGGACCCGGGCCGGGGTCGAGCGAGATCGTCGGCGTGAGCGCCGGCGCGAGGACGGCGGCGTCCGGATCGACTTCCTTGATGCGCCGGTAAGCCGTGCACAGCAACTGCGTAAACGCTTCGGGGTCGACCGGCTGCTCGCCCCATTCGGGATAGTTGTTCGGCTCGTTCCAGATCTGATAAAAGCGCACGCGGCCGCGATAGCGTTCGGCGGCGGCGGCGGCGAAGTCGCCGAAGTCGTCGAAGTTCGCCGGTGGGGCGAAGTTGCCCGGCGCGCCGCGCGCCCAGGCCGGCGGCGCATCGAGCCGCGCGATGATCTGCACACCGACCTGCTCCGCCAGATCGACGATATGGTCATACTTGGCCCAGGCGTCGATACACGCATCATTCCGGCAATCGTCATAATCGCCCTTGCCGTGAATCTCGATGTCGGACCAGGGGAACGGCTGGCGCAGCCACTTGAAGCCGGCCTCGGCGGCCAGCCGGACTTGCCGCTCGCGCTTGGCCGGCTCGACTTCTTGATGAAGAAAGGTGTTCACGCCAAACGGAGACACATCGCCGAAAGCGACTTCCGCGTCGGGCGCGGTATTCGGCATCGGGCGTAAGAACTGCGTGGCGTATTCGATCAGCCCGCGCGCCTGGCCGAGTGGTTCATCCTCGCCGGTGAGGTTGAACAGCCAGACGCCGATCGGATCACGAGCGATCCACACGCCGCCGGCGAGAAATCCCACAACGGCTATAGCAATGATGAGCGAACGTCCACGCATCGACCGGCCACGAAACGACCCGCCGCGTGGGAGGGTCTGGATGAGGTGGCGTCATCATACCACGATCGGCAAGCCTCTGGGCGGCAAGAACGCAGGGGGTGAAAACAAAACCTCCCGCGGATTTGAAACCTGCGGGAGGCGGAAACTGTTCGGGCAGCAGTTGAACTGCTGCCCGAACGGGATGGCTACTTCGCCGCTTTAGTTCTCTTCTTGCCATGCTGGCCGGTGTACGCGCTAACTTCTTTGCGCGCCTCGTTAAACTTCTTGATGAGCGCCTTGTCCGCGCCTTTGAACCCGGCGACGGTGCGCTTGGAGCAGGTGGCGCAGCCGAGTGAGGCGCGGTACGAGTCCAGGTCGCACGTCAGGCAGCCGCCGAGCCGGATCATCATCAGTGAGAAGCCCAACGTGTCCTCGTGATCCTCAGGGCTGCTGATCACGCGCTGAACCAGGTCGCGCCACTCGTCGCCGCGCAGATCCTGCAGGATCGGGATGCACCGCGTGGGAAATAGGATTTCGCTGTCAGGGTACATGGTTAAACTCAACGTGAGGATTGTTGGAACTATAGCACAATCAAAACGAGGATTCAAGGGTAAACCCCGAAAATGCCCGTTTTTCGTCCAAAATCTGGCCGATTTTGGTCTGTTTCTGTGCTAGAATACCTGCGCGCCCAGCCATTTTTCCAGGAGACCTTATGCGCCGATCCGTGCTTCTCGCGTTCGCGATCGCCTCTTTGCTTCTGCCTCGGCCCGCCCGCGCCCAATTCGTCGATGTCGACGTGATCATCCTTGTCGACACGTCCGCCTCGATGATCGACGACCTGGACAGCCTGTGCGGCGCGCTGCCGGATACGCTCAAGTCGGTTCGCGAACCCAGCCTGAGCGCACAAGCGCGCGTCGTCGGTATCAAGGACAAGTACACGTGCGCGCAGGACACTGCCCGATCGCTGATCGCCGGCTCGACCGTCGCGGACGATGAGGACTGGGGCATCGCCATCGCCGAGCTGGCCGACGGCTATGCCTGGCAGCCCTCGGCGCTGCGCCTGATGATCCCGCTGTCAGACGCCGGCCCGGCCAGTGGCAACCCGGTCAACGATCCAGGGCCCGACCGCGATGTGACGACACGCGCGATCCGCGCCGCCGTCGCCAACAAAGTCATCCTCTCGCCGTTGCTCGCCAGTCCCGACCCCGACACCTCCGCCGACGACCGCGCCCGACTCGCAGGGCTGGCGCAGGACATGGCGTCGAAAACCGGCGGACGCGTTTTCGTCAGCAGCGGGCCATCCGATTTGCCTCGAGCGATCGCGCAGCTGATCGCC
>JBOGUH010000515.1:0-1956 GCA_050695975.1 Anaerolineae bacterium | reverse complement strand
AGGACGCGGTCGGCGAGCGGAGGGTTGCTCGTAGCCCGCGTCCACGCGGGCGTCGCCTCTGAATAGTCCAACCGCGGGGACGCAGTTGGAGAGTGCAAGGTTTCTACCTCCCCGATGCATCCAGCGCCGCCAGCCGTTTGGTCTCGGCGCGGCGCAAGACCAACTTGGTGACTTCGGCTATGAGGGCGGGGATCAACGCCAGCGGCACAATCGCGGCCCAATGCGCCGGGCTGAGCGGAACCGTGTTGAACGGCGCGTTCAGGAAGGGGATGTAGATGACGGCCAGAATCAAAATGATCGACAGGCCGACGGCACGTTGCATCCAGACGTTACTGAACACGCCCAGCCGCAGCAGCGCATAGCGCTCGGAGCGGGTGGTATACGCGATGGGCAACTCGGCGAATGCCAGCGTGACGAACGCCATCGTTTCGGCCAGCCGGATGGCGTCCGGGTGATCGGAACGCAGGCCGATCAAGTAAGCGGTCAGCACGACCGCCGTCAGCGCGACGGTCATGATGGCGATGCGGATGACCATGATCCGGTTGATGATCGGCTCTTTGGGTGGGCGCGGCGGTTGATCCATCGTGTCGGGATCGCCCTTCTCCATGCCCAGCGCCAGCGCCGGCGCGCCGTCGGTCAGCAGGTTGAGCCATAACAACTGAATGGGCGTCAGCGGCGTCGCCCAGCCGGCCAGCGCGGCGATGAAAATGATCGCAATCTCGGCCACGTTGCACGACAGCAGGTAGAACACGAACTTGCGGATGTTGCTGTAGATGATGCGGCCCTGCTCGACTGCGCCGACGATCGACACGTAATTATCGTCGGTCAGCACCATGTCGGCGGTCTCTTTCGATACGTCGGTGCCGGTGATGCCCATCGACACGCCGAGGTTGGCGCGCTTGAGCGCGGGCGCGTCGTTGACGCCATCGCCGGTCATCGCCACGACGTGGCCGCGCGCGCGGAACGCTTCGACGATGCGGACTTTGTGCTCCGGGCTGACACGCGCGAATACGTCGGTTCGATCGATTTCATTCGCCAGCGCCTGCGTGTCCATCTCGTCGAGCTGCGCGCCAGTGAAGACCTTGCCCCCGACTTTGCCGTCGCGCAGCAGGCCGATCTGTCCGGCAATGGCGCGGGCGGTGTCGGGATAATCGCCAGTGACCATCACCGTGCGGATGCCGGCGTGGCGCGCCTTGGCGATGGCCGGCTTCACTTCCGGCCGGGCCGGGTCGATCAGGCCGATCATCCCGATGAAGATGAGATCTTTTTCAATATGATCTACGGTGATTTCTTCCGCGGGCGGCAGATGATCGAGTCGGCGGTAGGCTACCGCCAACACGCGCAGCGCCTGCGAGGCCAGGCGCGCGTTCGCGTCGCGAATCTTCTGCCGTTCCTCGTCGGTCATCGGCGCGGGGCCTTTACGATGCAGGAGTCGCGTGCAGTGCTCGAGCACCAGATCGGGCGCGCCCTTCACGGCGACGACGTAGCCTGTCTCGCCGGTCAGGAACGGCGACGGATCATCCTCGTTCACGTCGCGCAGCTCGTGAACTGTCGCCATGCGTTTGCGCTCGGCGTCGAAGGGGATCTCGGCGACGCGCGGGTAGGCCCGTTCCAGTTCTTGGCGCCAGGTACCGGCCTTGGCGGCAGCGACGACGAGCGCCCCCTCGGTCGGATCGCCGACCATTCGGTACGAGGTCTTGCCATTGACTTCGCCGGCTGGCTCGAGCTCAGCGTCATTGGCCAGCGCGGCAGCCCACAACAGGCTGGCCGCTTCGATATCCGGTTGCACGTCATACGGCTTGCCGTTGCGCTGGAACTCGCCCTCGGGTTGATAGCCCTGGCCGGTCACGTCGAGTTCGGCGTGATGAATCCACAGCCTCACCGCCACCATTCGGTTCAAAGTCAACGTGCCGGTTTTATCCGAAGCGATTGCGGTGGCCGATCCCAGCGTCTCCA
>JBOGUH010000514.1:0-3511 GCA_050695975.1 Anaerolineae bacterium | reverse complement strand
GAAGGGGCCATCAAGTCCGGCTTGTACCGCGTGGACATCGCCGAACACGTGCCGACCGGCGAATGAGTCATGAACGTCATCGAGATGCGCGGCATCGTCAAGCACTTCGGCGTGGTGACGGCCAATGCCGGCATCGACTTCGACCTGGCCGAGGGCGAGGTGCACGCGCTGCTGGGCGAAAACGGCGCGGGCAAGTCGACGCTGATGAAAATTCTTTACGGCCTATACACACCGGATGCTGGAGAAATCCGGGTGCGCGGGCACGTCGTCCATTTCACCTCGCCGGCCAATGCGCTGGCTCACGGTATCGGCTTTGTGAGCCAGCACTTTTCTCTCGTCCCCAGCTTCACCGTCGCCGAGAACATCGCCCTGGGATACGCGCCAGGCGTCCGCTTCGACGAGCGCGCGGCTGTCACGGCGGTGAGCAGCACAGCTGCGCGCTTTCAGCTGAACGTTGACCCGGCCAGCCAGGTGCGCCATCTCTCGGTAGGCGAACAGCAGCGCGTCGAGATTCTCAAGGCCCTGCACCGCGAGTGCCGCGTGTTGATCCTCGACGAGCCGACAGCAGTGTTGACACCGCAGGAATCCGAAGCGCTGTTCGCCGCGATTCGCCGGCTGGTCGATCAGGGTCTGTCAGTGGTGTTCATCAGCCACAAGCTCGACGAGGTGTTAGCCATCAGCGATCGGGTGACCGTCCTGCGGGATGGGCGCGTGGTGGGGGAAACGGCGACGCGCGAAGCCAGCCATGCCAGTCTGGCGCGGCTGATGGTGGGGCGCGAAACATTCGGCGTCTCGCGGGATGGCGGCAGTGCGGCCGGTCCGTCGCTACTCCGGCTGGAGGACCTACACGCGCTGGACGATCGCCGGCTGCCGGCCTTGCGCGGTTTGACGCTGACGGTCGGGGGTGGCGAGATCGTAGGCGTGGCTGGGGTGGCGGGCAACGGCCAGCGCGAATTGGGCGAGGTGCTGTCCGGCTTACGGCGTCCCACCCGGGGCCAGGTCTTCGTCGGGGACGACGAGATTACACAAGCGACACCCGCCGAAATCGCCGCGTACGGGGTGGGACGCATCCCCGAAGATCGTTCTGCCGCCGTCGTGGCCGACCTCACCGTGGCCGAGAACCTCGCCCTCGAACACCTCGACGAGTTTGTGCAGCGGGGTGGACTCGATCGCCGGAAGATGCGTCAGCAGGCCGAAGCCCTGATTGTCGAATACGGCATCAAGGCCACGCCGGACGATCGGGTCAGGACCCTTTCCGGCGGTAACATGCAGAAACTCATCCTGGCCCGCGTCCTGTCCCGCCACCCGCGCCTGATCGTGGCCTCCGAACCGACCCGTGGCCTGGACGTGGGCGCAACTGACTACGTGCGCAGCAAACTTCTGGAAGCGCGCGGTCGTGGCGCGGGAGTGTTGTTGATCTCCGAAGACCTCGACGAGGTGCTGGCGCTTTCCGATCGCATCGCAGTGCTGTACGAAGGGCGGTTGACCGGCATGTTGAATGCCAGCGAAGCCGACCCGGAGCGACTCGGTCTGATGATGGCCAGCCAGGGGGTCAAGATCGATGCTGCGGTTTAGACTCGAAGCGAGCGCTGCCCCGACCTGGCAGCGCGGGCTGATCCCGATCCTGGCCGTGCTCGTGACGTTCATGCTCACAGCTGGGCTGGTCGTGCTGGCACGGGCCAATCCGCTTGAAGCCTTCTATTACTTTCTGATCGAGCCGTTCACCGCCCGCTCGACGGCACTCGAAATCCTGGTGAAGACCACGCCGCTCTTGCTTACCGGCGTGGCGGTGGCTTTCGCCTTTGCAGCGGGGTATTACAACATCGGCGCGGAAGGGCAGTTGTACGCAGGCGCGATCGCGGCGGCCTGGCTCGGGCCGCAATTGGCTGGCGTGCCGACGATCGTCGCCGTGCCGCTCATGCTGATCGTCGGGTTGGCGGCTGGCGCGCTGTGGGCGCTGCCGCCGGCCTGGCTCAAAGCCCATCTGAACGTCGACGAAGTGGTCACGACGCTGCTGCTGAACTCGGTGATCGTGTTCTTCGCCAGCGCGCTGCTCAACGGCCCCTGGCGCGATCCGATCAGCGGGTGGCCGCAATCGCCGGAGATCGCGGCGAGCGCGCGTCTGCCTGTGCTGCTCGCCCGCTCGCGGCTACACCTGGGCGCGCTGGTCGGCATCGCGGCGATGCTCACTTTCGGCTGGGTGCTCGCGCGGACGGCCTTCGGGCTGCGCATGCGCGCCATCGGGCTGGGCCGCGAAGCCGCGCGCTTCACGGGCATAAACGTCGCGCGCACGACGCTGATCGCCGCTTTGGTCAGCGGCGGCATCGCCGGGATCGCCGGCGTGGCTGAGGTGGGCGGCATCCACTATCATTTGATCGAAAGCATTTCACCCGGCTACGGCTATTCGGGCATCGTCGTGGCGACGCTCGGCGGCTTGAATGCGGTCGGGGTCGGGCTGGCCGCGCTCTTCATCGGCCTGATCCTGACCGGGGCGCTGGAAGTCAGCCGCGCGCTGGGCGTGCCGAGTTACCTGGGCGACGTGGTGCAGGCGACGCTGTTGTTGGTAACGTTGGCGCTGCTGCTGCTGAGTCGATATCGGCTGCGGAGGGCGTAATGGACGTCGTGATCGACCTGGCAGCGGCGACGCTGCGCGTGGCGACGCCCATCCTGCTCGCGGCACTCGGCGAAGTGTATGCCGAACGGGCCGGCGTCCTGAACCTCGGCATCGAAGGGACAATGTTCATCGGCGCACTGACCGGTTTCCTCGTCAGCTTTGTGAGCGGATCGGTCTGGCTGGGACTGCTGGCGGCGATCGTCGTGGGGGTGCTGGCGGGCGCACTGATGGGACTCTTGACGGTGACGCTCGGCCAGAACCAGCACGTGTCGGGCCTGGGCACGACGCTGCTGGCGACGGGGCTGGCGCTGTTTGTCTACCGGTTGGCGTTCGGCGCGCCTTCGGTGCAGCCCAAGAGCCCGGCGTTCGCGCTGCTCGAACCGCCTGCGGCGCTGGGCAGCGTTGCGCCACTGCTCAAGCAATACGGCCTGACTTACGTGGCATTGCTGTTGGTGCCGCTGACGTGGTGGGTGCTTTACCGGACCACATTCGGCTTGAAGCTGCGTGCCGTCGGCGAGAATCCCGAGGCGGCCGACACGGCTGGGGTGAACGTGTTTCGTGTGCGTTACGCTGCGCTGATGATCGGCGGCGCGCTCATGGCAATCGGCGGCGCGTTTCTGTCACTGGCACAGCTGGGCACGTTCACGTTTGGGATCGTCGCCGGCCGCGGCTGGGTGGCGATCGCGCTGGTCATCTTCGGCAGTTGGCATCCAGTGAAAGTGCTGGGCGGGGCGCTGCTGTTTGGTGCGCTCTCGGCGCTGCAGCTGCGGCTGCAAGCGGAAGGCGTGGCGATCCCGTATCAAGCCTTGCTCGCCCTGCCGTACCTGGTCACAATCCTGGCGCTAGCCGTGGCCGGACGGAATGCGTCATACCCGGCGGCGCTGTTGAAACCGTATC
>JBOGUH010000513.1:0-3750 GCA_050695975.1 Anaerolineae bacterium | reverse complement strand
CCCAGATGTGGCGCGCCTGCGAATGCTTGCGCGCGTTGCCGATGGCTTCTTCCAGGATGTAGAAGATCACACCCTGCGCATCTTTGCTCACCCGATCGGTCAGCCGGCCGGCTTCCAAGATCACCTCGATCGAATCGTCCGACTCGCGCAGCTTCTGAGCGTACTGCTCGAGCGCCGGCGCCAGTCCCTGCGTCTCCAGCACCAGCGGCCGGAGCGTGAACAGCATGTGGCGGATCTCTTTGGTCGTCTTGCGCGCCAGCTCCTCGATCTTTTCGAGTTCGTCGTCGACGCGGCCGGGGTTCCGTTTGAGCAGGGTGCGCGTGAAGTTCAGGCGCATGGCAATCGCGGCCACGCTCTGCGTCGGCCCGTCGTGCAAATCGCGCGCCAGTTTCTTACGCGCATCCTCTTCGATGTCGACGATGCGGTTCTTCTCTTCCCGGAGTCGCTGATAGAGCTGCGCGTTTTGCAGCGCGATGATCGCTTGCGACGCGACGGCTGCCAACAGCTCCAGGTGGTCCGGCGTGAAGACGTTGGGTTCCGGGCTGCCGAACACGGCCACACCGTACGATTCAAAGCCGGCGCGCAGTGGGACGACGACCGCGGTTACGCAGCGGTGCATCGCGACGAAGGTCGCCAGTTCCGGGTCGGATTTGGGATCATCGCATGTTTGCGACTCGGCTGTCTGGAGCGCTTGGGCGATCACGCCGCGTGTCCCGGTGAGCCGGGCCGCCTCGTCACGCGAGGTCAGCCGGCGCGAGGCGCTCACTACCAGGCCGTCCTTGGTGAACAACAAGATCATACTGACCAGCCGTTGGGCGACCGAACCGAACTCGCGCAGGCCCATCGCCCCGACGTCGAGCACGGCCTCGAGGATGCGCTCGTACGACAGCGTCGCGCTCAGCGTGGACGCCATCTCGAAGATAGCGCGTGCCTGCTCGCGGCGAGTACGCAACCGGCGCAGTTCACCCTCTGACTCGGTGTGTATCGCTTGCAGGACCAGGTTCCTGACGCGCCCGCCGATCGCCCCGGAGACAACGGCCGCCAGCGCCAGCAGCATCAGCGTCCCCAGTGCCTCGATCTGTTCCCGCCCACTGAGCGGCTTGCCGACGACTTTGAACGCGATGAATGCGCCCATGATGACGCCGGCAGTGATCACGTTGAAACGCCAGTCGAAACGGAGCGCCGAGGTGAGGATTGGGAACAGCGCGTAGAAGATCAGCGGACTGCGAATATCTTCGCTGCTTGAGATCAGCACGATGGCGAGCAGCGTGTCCCCCACCAGCGTAAGCAGCGGCACGGGCCGCGGCGAAACGTCCACTGCGAGCGAAATCACGACGAGCAGATTGCCGACACCCGCGAGGACGATGAGCAGAAGCAGGGGCAGGGGCAGTCCCGACTGGGTGGCTTCGGCCTGCAGCCAAATCACCACCCCGGCGCCGATCAGCAGAAGCCAGCGCAAGGTCGTGAGCAGGCCATCGATCTTGTAGAGAGGTTTCGTCGTGCGCATTCCGATAGCCGCGACTCAAGCTTTTTGGGAGGGATGGGGCAGAGGACGCCTGAGATGGATACGCGCAGTGCCCAATCAAACGGCCGCGGCGCGCTTCGTGTTGGGCGCTTCCGCGGCCGCCTGGTGGGCGCGACAGGACTTGAACCTGTGACTTCACGGATGTGAACCGTGCGCTCTGACCAGCTGAGCTACGCGCCCAAGACGGCGGGCATTATAACATCCTCTCCAGTGCTTGGCAACTGACCCAGGGCGATCCCTGAAATTTTCCTGTTGTGATTGACAAATGCATATCGGCATGGTATCATCGCGCGCAATCTAATCGAAGACTTGCGATGCTCTTATCCAGAGAGGCGGAGGGACCGGCCCTGCGAAGCCTCGGCAACCAGTCTGGATGTTGGAGATTGGAGGTTGGAAGTTGGAGGTTGGATGCACCCCATCTGTGTCTCCAACCCCGATCCTCCCGCTTCCAACTTCTAACTTCCAGACCCGGTGCCAACTCCGGCAGAAGAGAGTTCTGGAAGATGAGAGGTCGATCGGATGCCGATCCGCCTGCCTCTTCTGCGTCGCGAAGAGGCTTATTTTTTGAGCCACACGTCTTCAAAATCTCACCGGCGAGGAATTCCATGAATAATACTTTTATGCGCGCGCCACAGCTGTTTTTCACTTCGGAGTCGGTCACCGAGGGCCATCCCGACAAGATGTGCGATCAGATCTCCGACGCGATCCTCGACGCGATGTTGGAACAGGATCCGCGCTCACGCGTGGCGTGCGAAACATCGACCACCACCGGGCTGATCGTAGTGATGGGCGAAGTCACCACGAACGCGACCATCGAGATCCAGGATGTCGTGCGCGACACGATCGCCGACATCGGTTACACGGATGGCGCTTACGGCTTCAACGCGCGCACCTGCGCTGTGCTCGTTTCGCTCAAAGGCCAGTCGCCCGACATCGCACTCGGTGTGGATAGGGCGGCCGAAGCCAAGAGCGGCGAGATGACCGACTCGCAGATCGAAGCGGTGGGCGCCGGCGACCAGGGCATGATGATCGGCTTCGCCTGCGACGAAACGCCGGAACTGATGCCGCTGCCGATCGCGCTGGCGCACCGGCTGTGCCTGCAACTGGCCCGATTGCGCAAGGCCGGCGCACTGGCCTGGCTGCGCCCGGATGGCAAATCGCAAGTCACGGTCGAGTACGCTTACGGCAAACCCAAGCGCGTAGACACCGTGCTGATCTCGACCCAGCACGACGACGGGGTCACTCATCAGCAGATTCGCGAGGGCGTGATTGAGCAGGTGATCCGGCAGATCATCCCGGCCAACCTGCTGGACAGCAGAACCAAGTACTACATCAACCCCACCGGCCGATTCGTCATCGGCGGCCCGATGGGCGATGCTGGCCTGACCGGCCGCAAGATCATCGTCGACACGTACGGCGGCATGGCGCGCCACGGCGGTGGCGCGTTCTCCGGCAAAGACCCGACGAAGGTCGATCGCTCGGCGACCTATTATGCGCGCTACGTGGCCAAGAATCTGGTCGCTGCCGGGCTGGCCGATCGGCTGGAGATCCAGGTGGCGTACGCCATCGGCATGGCCCGCCCGCTGTCGATCATGGTCGAGACGTTCGGCACCGCGAGAGTTGCCGAAGAGAAGATCATGGAGATCATCCACACGCACTTCGACTTCCGGCCCGGCGCGATCATCCACAGCCTCAACCTGCGCCGGCCGATCTACCGGCCGACCGCCGCATACGGCCACTTTGGCCGCGACGACATCGACGCGCCGTGGGAAGTCACCGACCAGGCCGATGCCATCCGTGCTGCAGCAGGCCTGGAGCCGAGATACGCAGCTAGAATTGGGGTCGTGAGTCAGGTCGCCAGGCGCTGAATCCATACAAAGATTTCAAATCATGTGACATTGGCGCGCCTCGACGAACGCCCGTCGGGGCGCGGTTGTTATGCAATTGTTATGGCGCGCAGGCCACTTGTTATGGGCCTATTATTTGGTAGGGGCATAATAAGCGCACATCCGGCTCTCCAGAGTCCACACTCGCTCAAAGCCGGATGGCGACTGCCGCCCCGCCATACATAGACTGGGACGATCCTGGGCGGTACTAGTGAGACCTTCCTCCCCCGTGGGCCTCACTGGTGATTGAAAGCCCTGCCTCCCCCGGGTGGGGCTTTTGCTTTCATGAGTCTGGTGATTGCTCACAGGTGCTCAAGCCGCCGTCCCCGGCGGCGTTGC
>JBOGUH010000512.1:0-2809 GCA_050695975.1 Anaerolineae bacterium | reverse complement strand
TTGTAAGAGAGGCGCTCTAACCAGCTGAGCTATTCGCCCGCTGCGGCTATTCTACGCAAGGATGCCGATCCGTCAAGCGCGGTTCAGAATCCCGGTTTCTCTGATACTGTTTCGCGTTGGAAATGTCCCTATCCACGATGCTCCCCAACCGCGTCCCCGCGGTGGGGACGCCCGCGAGGCCTGCCCTGCGAAGTCCCCGACCGAAGGGAGTGGGGAGCGTAGCCGAAGGGACGCGGGCTTTGAGCGAACGGTGACATTTCTTTTAGAAGCTGGATGAGAAGCCAGGATTCTCTTCAACGCCTGATGAGCGGCAGATACACGATGCGCGCCATTGACGTGACGGCCGTTCGCGTCACGGATGCGACACCGCCGTCGATTGTCACCGTGTTCGCCTGCGGCTGCATGAAGCCGAGATCGAGCGTCGGAGTGAGGGCGTAGGTGATGTGCGCGAGCGCGCCGTTGGCGACGTTGCCGCTCCATCGGATGCGCGCGCCGTCGAAGGTCGGCGCGGGGCCGGACGAGGCCGAGAGCGTCCCGCCGACGAGCGTCATCGACAACGGCAGCGTGTCGGTGAGCGTGATGCTCCCGGCGAGATTGCCCGTATTGCTCAGTGCGATCGTATAGCTGACCGCTTGGCCGGGGCTGAAGAACCGCGGCGCAGACTTGCGCGACGTTTCCATGACGGCGGCCGGGCTGGTGAGGACCGTAGTGAATGCATCACCCCACTCGTCGTATTCAAACGCTTCGAGGTTGCTCTGCGCATCGCGCGCGCGGGAGCGGAAGAAATACGTGTGGCCGTGCATGCCGGTGAACAGACTGCTCGTGTGTGGCGTCGCGGTGAGCCACGCTGCCCATGCACCGCTGGCGCCGTCTCTGACCTGCACGTCGTATGAGGCGATGCCACTGTAAAGATCGGCGCCTGACCACGACACGCCGAAGCCGGCGGGCGAGACGTTCGGCAGGGCGTCGACGCTGGAAACGGGCGCTACACAATCCTTTTCGTTGTAACCGAGGATAAGTGTGCTGCCTGCGCTGAAGAGAATTGCGAGATCGCCCGGCGGGATGTCGCTCGAAAGGCTGAACGTCTGCGGCGCAGCCGGATCGATTGACGGAATCGGGTAGCGCGCGATCAAGCCGCACGTGTTCCGCTGGTAGACGGAGAGCTGCGCCGCAGCGCGCGCCCGCGTCGAGAACACGCCGAGGTTGAGCGTCGAGTCGGACGGCTCGACGTTGAGCGCAGCCTCGGCGTTGGCCGTGGTGACCGCGCCAATGCCCGCGACGGGATACCACGCCTCTTCCCATTGGATCGACTGACCGGCGTCCAAGTGCGCCGAATCCCAGAACGTGGGCGCGAGGCCGCCATGCAGCTCGACGTAGGTCGAGCCATCGTCCGTCCATTGGCTCGATCCGATCCGATGCAGCCAGCCCATCGCGAACCCCTTGATGCCAGTTGCAACGTTGCGCGGGAAGATGCGGGCGACGCCTTCGTCGGCGGCGGTGTCGTACACGCCGACGAAATCCTGCTGCGCCTGCGGCCGCCCAAAGAAGCCGAACCACTCGTCGAAACTGCCGAGCCGGCTCCAGTCGACGCCGTTGTAGATCGGCCAGGTGATCCACGCGCTCGGCCCGCTCGGGCCGGGCCAGCCGTGACCGGGCAGGCGATCGTCGTTTGTCGAATGTACCGTGACGGCGTCGATAGGGAAGACGAAGCGCAGATCGGGGCCGACGCTGTTCGCCGCGCCAGGCGCGAGCATCGCGTCGATCCACCATTTGAAGTCAAGCCCGACGCCGCGCGCGTTCTCGATCGTCGGGCGGACGATCAGCGCGGCGCGGTCGTTGGACAGGAATATATCGACGCTGGCGCGCAGCCGGTCGGGCGCGCTCGAGTCGCGCAGCGTGACGGTCACGCCGTCGCTCGACTGCGCGATGGAGGTCGACCAGGGAATGGCGCTTTCGTAGCCGTGCTCTTCGACCGGCAGGCCCCACTCGATGCCGCCGGCGGCCAGCCACCAGCCCTGCTCCGGCGGGCCCCAGTTCGTCGGTTTGACCACGGGATTCTGATAAAGTTCGTTGTGGCCGGTCGGCTTGAAGATCATCTCGTACACGCGCCCGCCGAGCTCGGGCAGCAGGCTCACTCGCAGCCAGTCGTTTTCGAGCGTCAGGCGCGTGTAGGGTTTGTCGCTCTTGGTCTGGTTGTAGCTGCCCCAGTTGAGGATAGGGTAGGGGATGTTGTAAGCAGTGTTCGTCTCCGTAAACAGCGCCGAGGCGTAGTTGTAGGTGGGAATGAGGATCGTGTCGGTGGTGATCGTCGTGACGCCGGTAGTGCGTGTGACCGCAGGCGCGAGTCGCCGGCTCCCCGCCGTGGATGCCAACGGCTGGACGAGCAGAACGACAGACGCAGCGGCGAGGAAAACGGCTGACAACGGAACGAGCCGGCGCATGCGCATAGCGACCTCCGGCTCGATTGTACACCCGGCGGAGAATAAGGCACATTACAAACCGATTACCGTCAGTTGGCGCTGGATTCTGCCACCCTCACCCGGCAGCAGCATATTGAACACCGGCCGCGCTCACCCTCTCCCCTTCAGGGAGAGGGACGGGGTGAGGGTCATTTGCCCATCTTCCCCCGCACCCGCGCGATGTGCCGATCCATGCGATCCTTGTCCGGGGTCATGCCGGCTTGTCGAAATATATTCTTTGCCTGCTGATACTTTTCCAGCGCGGCGGCGTACTCGCCTTGTCGCTCATGGATGGCACCCAACATCTCTAAATCAATACCTATCTTTGGATCGCCGTGTCGCTGGTGGAT
>JBOGUH010000511.1:0-2277 GCA_050695975.1 Anaerolineae bacterium | reverse complement strand
GGTTGTACGTTCGCTCCACTTGCTCGACCGTTTGCCCTGCCAGCCGCGAATCAGAGTCGATCGTGACCTGCGCCACGTGCAGCAGCTGGCCGTCCACGTAAAACGAATACTCGATGTGCGCCTGCGTCGCCGCCGCCGCGAAAGCCGGCGCGGCCAGCCCGCTGGTGCTGAAGACGGTGTGAATGCCAAAACCGCGCTCGACCTTGCGCGCCAGGTCGACGTCGAACATGCGCAGGACGATCTTGATCTGAGGCCGGCGCTCGCGCGCGTCCAGCGCGATGTCGAGGTTGGCCAGATCGTCCTGCGTGCAGCACACGATCGAGCTGGCGCGATCGATGCCGGCCGACACCAGCGCGTCACCGCGCCGGGCATCCGCAATGATGACGGGCACGTCCAGGTCGCGCACCAGTGGAATGAATGGCTTGTTGGGGTCAAGCTCCACGGCCACCACATCCTGCCCGAAATCCAGCAGCTGCAGCACCACGCGGTAGCCCAACTTGCCCAGGCCGACGACGATCACGTGATTTGAAAAGGTCGAAGCCAAGGCTGCCTCCCACTCTTTGCCGCGCGCCGACTTGTTGAACAGCAGCACGCCCAGGTTAGCCACGCCGGTGCCGAGCAGCGCCAGACCGATCACTGGCATGGCAAAAAAGAAAATCTCCAGGTACCACTGCTCAGGGAACGCAGCGCCAGCCTGGAGGAAGATCATCGACAACATCAGGTAGATCGCTTCGGGGACGCAGGGCACATCGACGGCCGGGTCAACCGTGCGTGCGACAGCCGCCAATGTGCGATAGAGCAGCGCCGCTCCCAGCAGAACGGCGACAAACAGCAGCAGGGGTCGGCGAAACTGGCGCAGCACAACCCGCGTATCGCGAATACTGGCGCGGACGCGCCGCCATACGCTGTGGCTGTGAGGGCGCTGGGTCATATGGAGCCGCAGAACTACGCTGGGCGCAGGTCTCCGACCGTGCCCCTCCGCCTCGGCCAGAGACCTTCGGCGATCAAAGTGGAACGGTTAGCCGCTGAGAGCGTTGACAATCAAGGCAAACCCGACGATGCCAAGCACCAACACGCCGACGATGAGCGCGATCGTTTGCCAGCCGCCAGGAATCGCCTCGGGTGACAGCGACAACTGCCTGCGCGGACTTGGCGGCTGGAGCGGGCGCGGCGGCTTGGGCAGCGGCCTGCTCAGACGCATGTTTCGCAGCGCCGCAGTGCGGTCGGCCGCCGGCGCCGGAGCGGGCTGCATGGTCGCCTGGCGCGGCGACACAGCCTTCGGCTCGGGCGATGTTCGATCGGACTCGATCGCCGCAGCCGTGCGCTGGGCAATGTGGCTGGGCTGCAGCGCAGAGGCCACTTCAGCCGGCGCCGCCGGCTCAGGCGCGGGGGGGGCCGCGACAGGTGAAGGTTCCTTCGGCGCTGCGGCTGTTGGGGCTGGAGGCGCGATCGGCTGCGTCATTTCGGGCGAAGCTGCCGCCTGCGCCTGGCGCTGCAAACGCTCGTACTCTTCCATGCTGAGCAGCACGGCTACCGGCTTATCGGCGTCGCCGATCATCACCGGAGCTTTGCTGCGCCGCATGTTGTCAATGACAACCTGTGTCTCGGTCGCCAGTTCATTCACAGAAACCACGATCTTCATAGACACCTCACCTCGCACGACCATTTTGCGCGGAGCGGGAGGGCGCGCACACGGCGGCTCCCCGTCACATCCGCGCCCGCCTGGCGCGCCCCCGACGCTGTGCGGCTGGCGGGGCGTGATGGCCCAGCGTGAATCCTGTGTAGCCACACACCTGCACGGCGCGCAGCGCAAGTGTGGACCAGCCGAGAAGGGAATAGTTGGGGATGGCTGAAGGACGCCCCCGATTATAACTGAGAAGGGGGAGATGGCAAGTGATAGGTGTCACCGCTCTAGGTGAACACCTCGCGCTGTAGCGTGACCGCATCCAGCCGCTTGAGGTTCACCGTGACCCCTAACCCGACGCCCTTCGGCACGTCGATCGTCGAATCGGGATTGAGGACGAACGGCGGATCGACGACGTCCTCGGCAAAGTAACGATCGCTGGCGCTGATGTCGCCGGGCAGCGAAAAGCCCGGCAGCGAAGCCAGGGCGACGTTGCCGGCACGGCCGATGCCGGTCTCCAGCATGCCACCGCACCATACGGGCACGCCGCGCGATTGGCATAAATCGTGGATGCGGCGGCTCTCGGTGAAGCCGCTCACGCGGCCGGGCTTGATGTTGATCACCTTCGTCGCGCCGAGCTCGATCGCCAGCCG
>JBOGUH010000510.1:0-6480 GCA_050695975.1 Anaerolineae bacterium | reverse complement strand
GGGTTATCGTCATCACGGCAGCGGGACCGCGCTGCAACATCTCGGCGTCCCAAGTGATCAATGTCGCCCCAAATGCCTCCGCCACGGCGATGTAAACGGCGTCAGCACCCCGAAGCCGATGCGCTATAGCGATATGCGCTGCCCGACGCGCAAGAGGAATGTCGAGAGGAACCAGTAGCAAGTTGGGAAATGGTACAGTTCACCGCCTCATCTCCGATAAAACCTCTACGGCGCTCTTGTCACTTTGCCATGCACGCCCTACCTCCTCAGCCAGCGCTTCCCACTGTGCCAGCCAGTCAGAATCTGGTGGGGTCTCAGCAGTAGGCGTAGGTTTTAATGAAACCACAACAGCCACAGGCGCGCCTTCAGCGCCTAGCAGAGTAATGGTTTCTCCTATATGCAGCCGCTCCAGCAGCCCCTCAAGGTTTTCTATTGCCGTTTCTATAGGCACCATTATAGACATGATTCACCTCCTGAACCTTTCATGTCACTGATTGGCAACACACCACCCAACTCTAACTCTTCACTCCAAACTCTCCGTCACTCACTCGCACCTTCAACCTGTCTCCGGCCCTGACCTGCTTTACACTCCGCACGATCTTACCGGTCTTCTCGTGCCGCACCACCGCGTACCCGCGCTCTAGCACCGCCAACGGACTGAGTGCGTTCAGCCGCGCCGAGGCGCCCTCGATCCGCTCGCGCCACAATTCAAGCCCGTGGCCCAGAGCCGCCCGCAAAGCCTCATTCAAGTCTCGAAACCGCTGCCGGATGTTAGCCACGCGCGCCCGCGGCGATAGATGTTGAAGCGCGCGGGCGTTCATCGCCAGCACCGATCGCGCATCGCGCAGACGGCTGTCTATGACTTCGTTCAGCCGCGCGGCGTAAGCGTCGATCGTCAGCCAGGTATCGTCGCGGTTGGGCGTGAGCAGCTCGGCCGCCGCCGAGGGGGTCGGCGCGCGCACGTCGGCGACGAAATCGGCAATCGTGAAATCGGTCTCGTGGCCGACGCCCGAAATCACCGGAACCGGCGCGGCGAAGATGGCCCGCGCGACGCGCTCGTCGTTGAACGCCCACAGGTCTTCGATCGAGCCGCCGCCGCGCGCGACGACGATCACATCCACATCTTTGCGAGCATACAGCCGCTTGAGCGCGGCGACGATCTGTGGCGGCGCATCGTCGCCCTGCACCAACGTCGGCGCGAGGATCGCCTCCAGCAGCGGCCAGCGCCGCGACAGCACGTTCAGCATATCGCGCAGCGCCGCGCCCGTCGGCGAGGTGACGATGCCGATGCGCTTTGGCAGCTCCGGCAGTGGCCGCTTGCGTTCGGCCTCGAACAACCCTTCGGCTTGAAGCCGCGCCTTGAGCAGCTCGAACTGGCGGTACAGGTCGCCCACCCCGCCGGCCGACTGGATGGCATCGACGACCAGTTGATAATTGCCCTGCGCCTCGTACACGCCGACCCGGCCGTGCGCGACGATCGCATCGCCCTCTTTGAAGACGGTGGACTGCTGCTGGGCTGCGCTGCGCCACATCACGCAGCGAATCTGCGCGCTGGCATCCTTCAGCGAGAAATACACGTGCCCGCTGCCAGGCCGGCTGAGGTTGCTCACCTCGCCCTGCACTCGCACGTCCTGCAAGCGGTAATCGACCTCGAGCAGCTCGCGGATGTAGCGCGTCAGGTCGGACACCGTGTACACTTCGGGTTGGCCGAACAAGTCTATCTGCATGGTGGAAATGGTAGTGCAGATAAGAGGCAGTGTCAAATGGAAAGGATGAAGGCTGAGGGATGAAGAATGTGCTATAATCCCGGCCTGGACTATGGCCGGGCAAAATACCCGGTCGCGTTTTTTCTAGGGCCTCCTGCGCCATCGATGTTCCTCTCACGACCCGTCTGGAGAATCCTGCTCGGCCTCCTCATTGCGTCCGCCGCAGCCTGTGGCGGCCCGACCGCGTCGCCGCCGCAGGCCACCGTTCCGCCGGGCATTACGCCTGCACCCACCATCGAGCCTACGCCCACCGAGACCGTCGTCACCCTCAGCCTGTGGCTGCCTGAATCGCTCGCGCCGATCGGCGGCGAAGGCGCGCGCGTGTTCGAGACACACCTGGCCGACTTCGGCGCACGCCATCCCGATGCTGTGGTCGGCGTCTCCCCCAAGAAAGACCGCGGCCCCGGCGGCCTGCTCGATCTGCTGCGCACGGCCAGCCCGGTCGCCCCGGCTACGCTGCCTGACGTGATCTTGCTCGGCGACGCCGATCTGGCCATTGCCGTACGCGAGGGCCTCATCCAGCCGCTCGACACGCTGCTCGACCTCGAAACCGAAGCCGGCCTGTTCGCCTTTGCGCGCAATGCCGCCCGCATCGACGGCAAACGCATGGGCATGCCGCTCGCAGCCGATCTCGACCACCTCATCTTCGTTCCCGCTCGACTCGCCGCGCCGCCTGCCGACTGGACGGCTCTGATCTCCGGCACGCTGCCTTTCCCATTCGCTTTCGCCGACGGCCCGAACGTGAGCGACGGCGTGCTGGCGGATTACGCGCGGCTGGGCGGGACGACGATCAACGCAGAAGGCCAGCCCGCGCTCACGCTCGACGCGCTGGCGCGGCTGCTCACGGTGTACCGCGACGCGCGCGCCGCGGACGTGATCGCCGCCGAGGGTCTCGACTGGGCCGATCTAGATGCCGCCTGGAATGCCTTCCGCGCGTCGGACGCATCGCTTACCGTTGCTCGCGCCTCGCGCTATTTAGCCGCGCGTGCCGAGGGGATCGCTCTCGACTTTGCGCGCGCCCCGTCGATCGACGGGCGTCCCGCTCCACCGATCGGTCGATCGTGGAGCCTGGCCGTCGTGACACGTGATCCGCGCCGGCAGGCGCTGGCTGCCGAGTTGATCACGCACTTGAGCCAGAGCGACAACGCCGCCGCCTGGACGCAGGCCGAGCATGTTCTTCCGGCGAATGCGAGCGCCCTCACGCGGTGGAACCTCGCCGGCGAATATACGGCCTTCGCGCGTGGCGAGCTGAACCGCGCCGTGCCGCCTCCATCGCCGGCTGCGCTCGAGGCGGTCAGCCCGGCCTTTCTCACCGCCATCCGCGATGTGCTTGCCGGCCGCGCCACGCCGCAGGCAGCCGCGGCCACCGCCGTTGAAACCGTTCGACGCGGTGAGCAGTGATCGGACACGCTGCGTATGCGCTTGCCTGTGTGTCATGAACCTCTCTAAGGTAACTGCATGAACTTACCCTCCGAGCTCATCGGCCGGCGCGGTGATCCACCTGCGCAGCGCCGCCTCATCGCCGAGATGCAGCGCATCGCGTTGAACGCGGCCGATCCGCGCGAGGCTGTCTTTCGCCGTGTGCAGCGCATCGGCCACGTCCTCACGGTCGCCCATCGCACTATCGATCTGCGAGCGGCCGATCGCATTTTCCTCGTCGCCATCGGCAAAGCAGCCGTGCCGATGGCCGACGCGCTGATCGACCTGCTCGGCGACGATGTCACCGCAGGCGTGCTCGTCACGAAACGCGGCCACGCCGCCGATTTTCAGCCGGCAGCCAATCTGCAAGTCATCGAAGCCGGGCATCCTGTGCCGGATGAGGACTCGATCGCCGGAGCGCGCGCGATCGAACATCTCTTGCGCGACGCGACCGGGCGCGACCCTTCGACAAGCTCAGGGCGTGGCCTGGTGCTGTGCGCCGTTTCCGGCGGCGGATCGGCGCTCGTGACGCTGCCGGTCGAAGGCGTGTCGCTGGCTGAATTGCAGACGACGACCGATCTCCTGCTGCGCTCCGGCGCGACGATCCACGAACTCAATACCATCCGCAAACACCTCGATCGCATCAAGGGCGGCGGCCTGGCGCGGATGAGTCGCGGCGCGAACACCCTCACGCTGCTGTTCAGCGATGTCATTGGCGACGATGTCTCGGTCATCGCCTCCGGCCCGACCGCGCCCGATCCATCTTCATTCGCCGACGCGTGGCAAGTGATCGATAGATACGACCTTGCCGCGAAACTTCCGCCCTCCGTCAAATCACACCTGGAATCCGGCCTGCGCGGCGAAGTGCCCGACACGCCCCAGCCCGGCGACGCGCTGTTCGAATCGGTGTTTAACCTGATCATCGGCAGCAACCGGCTGGCCGCAGAAGCCGTCGAGAAATTCGCCCGCTCGCTCGGGTTCAACACATTGCTGTTATCAACCTTCGTTCAGGGTGAAGCGCGTGAGGTCGCCAAAGTTGCCGCGGCCATCGCCCGCGAGATCGATGCGAGCAGCCGGCCGGTCGCGCGGCCCGCCTGCATCATATGGGGCGGCGAAACCACCGTCACCGTGCGCGGCAGCGGCACAGGCGGCCGCAACCAAGAACTCGCGCTGGCCGCTGCGTTGGGCATCGAAGGGCTGCGCGATACCTGGATCGTCGCGCTCGCCACCGACGGCAGCGACGGGCCGACGGATGCCGCGGGCGCGATGGTCACCGGAGATACGATCGCGCGGGCGAGAGAGGCGCACATTGGCGCGGCGACCTATTTAGCCGAAAATGATTCGTACAATTTCTTCGTAGGCCTTCCAGGTTTCCAAAACCTGGAAGGTCTAATCAAGACCGGCCCAACCGGCACCAACGTCAACGACTTGCTGTTTTTGATCATGTTCTAACTGACCGGCGCATTACGCGCGGCGCGACCTGCGGCTGAAGCGACCGGTGTCGAAGAAGGACATGGTGGCTCGGCTGGCCGGCAGCGAGCCGGCGCCGATCGTCGGGACAACGGTGCGCGCCGTGAGCAGCCTCGACAGGGTGAAGTACCTGCTGGCCGATGACTCGTGGCTGTTGATCCGGCCCAGCGGCACCGAGCCGGTGCTGCGGGTGTACGCCGAATCGTCCGACCCCAGATGGTCGAGTCGCTGCTGGGTCACGGCGAAACCGTCGCACAGTCAGCCTAGCGACAATGCAAAGCCTTGCAGGATCGTTAACGATCAATCGCCCACAGCTTATGTTCGACTGAAACACACCGTGGCTATGCTATAATCTGGCAGCGCGGGGACGGCACTCATCCCCGCGCTGCCCTGACTGAGGATCGAGAACTTGGCCGCTCCAGGAGAGGACATGTCTCCACCGCCTATCCTCGACACTGAGCGCTCGCTGAAGGTGATGCGCCGCGCCCTGTTCCTCGCGTCGTTTCCTATCGGCATGTTGACCTTCGCCATCCCCATCTTCGGGCCGCAGGTGCTGAAACTTGACGCCGCGCAAATCGGCGAGCTGTTCAGCATCTACGCACTGATGACAGTGATCATGCGCCCGATCTCCGGTTGGGCAATGGATCGCTATGGGCGTCGCCGCTTCTTTCTGGCCGGACTGACCGTGCAGATTTTCGCCAGCCTATTCTTCGCCGTAGGCAGATCGTTCGAGTGGTTGTTCTGGGGGCGCGTGCTGCAAGGCATTGCCGCCGGCATGATCTGGCTGTCGGCCTATGCGATGACGGCTGACTTGGCGGCGCGCGGCGGGCGCGGCAACATGTTCGGCGCGGTCGAGGAGATGCTGGCGCGGGGCGGCTTATATGGCGTGGTCGCTGCTGTGCCCTTTTTCATTCGCCTATCGCTTAGCCCTTTTAACTTCGCCATTCAGATCGACGCGATCGGCTGGACGTTGGCATTTATCGGCTATACCCTGCTGAACGCAATCGCACTGTGGCTGGCTTACCGCGATCTCCCGGAAACCTATACGCCGCAAGTTGCCGCGCGGAGCAACGGATCGGCCATCTCCAGCCAGTTGCTCATTTTAGCGAGCATCGTGCTTCTCACCTCAACCGCCCTCAGAGGCCTGGAGCCGATTCTGCCGATTTACATTCAAGATCACTTTACAAAAAACGTCATGATCATCGCTCTGGCTTATCTGCCGTCGGCGTTGATCTTCGGGTTCTTCCAGTCGCGGCTGGGCAAGCTGGCAGACAAGGTAGGACGCAAGCTGCCGATCGCGGTCGGGTTGATCGTCAGCGGCACGTCGAGTCTGCTGCTGCCGAGTCTGTCCGGACTGGTCAATCTCATCGGCTTGTGGGCGATGCTGCCGTTGATCGCGCTGTGGATGGGCGAGGCGGCTGGCTTTTCGGCGGCCACGCCGGCCGAGCAGGCGCTGGTGGCCGACATCAGCGGCGGACGGCGTGGGACGGCCTTCGGAGTTTACACGTTTGCCCTCAGTATGGGACAAGTACTTGGGCCATTTGTCGGCGGGCAGTTGTACGAACGAATCGCGCCCAGCGCGCCGTTCTACGTCAACACGGCAGTGCTATGGCTGGGCGCACTGATCATGGCGCTGCTGATTCGCGATCCGCACCGACGGGCGCTGGTCACCGCAACCAGCATGCCGTCGCACGAACCGCCCCCGCCGCAGTGGCCGGTGGGCGGTGGGCAGTAGACCTCACCCTTCCCCTCTCCCGTGAAAGCGGGAGAGGGGAAGGGGTCAGGAGGATGGGGTGAGGGGCATCTCGTACACGCGATACGTCTT
>JBOGUH010000509.1:0-8806 GCA_050695975.1 Anaerolineae bacterium | reverse complement strand
TCCCCTCTCCGCATCAAAGAGGGGAAGGGGAAATGGGGAACGGGTGAGGTTGCCGATGCTACGGCGCCGGGGTGGGATTGTCGTACGCGCCCGGCCCGATGTCGTCGTAGGTGACCGCAAACTCGGGGCCGAACCACTTGCCGGCCAGCTTGGTCAGCGTACCGTCGACGCGCATAGCGGCCAGCGCAGCGTTGAAGGGTCCGACCAGATCGGAGCCTTTGGGGAACACGAAGCCCAGCTCCTGGCCGATGAGCGAACCCTCGATCAACTTGATCTTGTCCGCGTTGACGCCGACGTAGCCCTGCCCAGCCGTGTCATCAATCACCACGCCATCCACATCACCCGCGATCAGCGCCTGCACTGCGTCGCCAAAGGTGTCGAAGGCCACCACCCGGCTCTCGCCCACCAGTTTGACCGCTTCGTCGTAGTTGGTCGTGCCCTTCTGCGTGCCGAGTTTGGCGTCGCTGCTGCTCTTGATCGCATCGATGCTTTCGAAGCGCGTCTCGTCCAGCTGGACCATGATGCGCTGCTCGACCGCGATGTAGCCGTCCGAGAAGTCCACCACCTTGGCGCGCTCTTCGGTGATGGTGATCCCGTCGGCCGCCATGTCGAACTGGCCCTCGGCCACCGCCGCGATCATGTTGTCCCAGGCGATCTCCTGGAATACTGGCTTGCAGTTCAACTTCTCGCAGATCGCCGCCAGTGCGTCGTAATCCCAACCCTCCGCTTCGCCAGTGTCCAACCGAATGTAGTTGAACGGCAGGTAGGCGTTCTCGATCGCTACCGTGACCTCGCGCCCACCCAGATCGGGCAGAGCGCCTGCGGCGGGTACATCAGTGGCAACCGGGGCGGGGGCGGCCGCCGGCTGACAGGCCGCGATCAACAGCATCGCGACCGTCACCAAACTGAGAACACGTATTGCTTTCATCTCCTCTTTCCTCCTCCGTTGAAATTTTTGCGCGCCGGAAGCGAACGGCGCATGCGGGATGGGTTCTATTTTAAGCTGATTTGGTTGATTTTCAAAATCTCCGCCAACTTGTGCGGATCGACATTCCCGCCCGACAGGATGACCCCGATCCTTTTGCCGGTCACGTTCGGCACGCGCTCACTCATCAGGGCGGCGACTGGCGCGGCTCCACTCGGCTCGACCAGGATCTTCATCCGCATCAGCAGGAAGCGCACGGCCTCGGCCATTGCGTCATCGCTGACCAGCGCGATCGCTTCGAGGTGCTGTTGCATGATCGGGAAGGTGATCTCGCCTGGCGCGTTGGGCAGCAGGCCGTCGGCGATCGAGTGCGACTGCGGCGTCGACACGCGCTCGCCTTTCTGGAGCGACAGGTACGAGTCGTTGGCCGTCTCCGGCTCGACGCCAATCACCCGGATGCCGGGCCGCATGGTGTGCGCCGCGATGCTGCATCCCGAAATCAGCCCGCCGCCGCCGATCGGGACAATCAGCAAGTCGAGATCGGGTATCTCGGTCAGCAGCTCCAGCGCGGCCGTGCCCTGCCCGGCGATGATATGCGGGTGGTCGAATGGCGGCACCAAGGCCAGGCCGCGCTCCTCGCCCAGGCGGCGCGCGATCTCCTCGCGCTTCTGCTCGATCCGATCGTACAGCATCACTTCCGCGCCGTAGCCGCGCGTCGCGGCCAGTTTCACTTCGGGCGCGTCGTGCGGCATGACGATGACGGCCGGCGCATCGAGCAGCCGGGCGGCCAGCGCCAGGCCCTGCGCGTGGTTCCCCGATGAGAACGAGACAACGCCGCGCCGGCGCTGTTCGTCGCTCAGCTGGCTGATCGTATTATACGCGCCGCGGAACTTGAACGCGCCGCCCCGCTGAAAATTCTCACACTTGAAGAAGACGCGCGCGCCGATGCGCTTGTCGAACGTGCGCGAGGTGACGATCGGCGTGCGGTGTGCCACGCCGGCCAGTCGCCCCGCGGCGGCTTGTACGTCTGCAAAGGTGATATTCATCGCCAAAAGATAACCGGCTGCGGCATGCTCGGATTATAGCCGCGCCGGCTCAAAAGGCAAAGAATTGAGAGAAAAGGTAGGAATTCAGGGAGAATATGTTTGACACTGCCCCGCAACGAACTATAATGGTGGTGCTCGACGTTCCCGCCCTGGGAGCTTCAAATCAACAGCGAGAGGAGGCTACCTTGACCCAATTTGCATTTTTCAAGGACCGCATCGTTCCGATCGAAGATGCCAAGATCAGCGTCATGACGCACGCGCTCAATTACGGCACGGCGTGCTTTGAAGGGATTCGCGCTTACTGGAACGGAGAGGAAGAGCAGCTCTTTGTTTTCCGTCTGCAAGAGCACTACGAACGCTTTCTGGACTCGATGGGTATTTTGATGATGGAGCGCCGCTACTCGGCCGAGGAACTGAGCCAGATCACGCTCGATGTGCTGCGCCGCGAAGGCTATCGCACGGATGCCTACATCCGGCCCATCGCCTACAAGTCCGACGAGATCATCGGCGTGAAGCTGCACGGCCTGCACGACGAGGTGACGATCTGGACGACGCCTTTCGGCCGCTACGTTGAGAATGAAGAGGGCGCGCACGTCGGCTTCTCGTCCTGGCAGCGCGTGAGCGACAACACCATTCCGCCGCGCGGGAAGATTACAGGCGCATACGCGAACACGGCGTTCATCAAATCGGAAGCTCTATTGAACGGCTACGACGAAGCACTGGTGCTCAACCAGAACGGCTATGTCTCGGAGGGCAGCGCGGAGAACGTCTTCATCCTTCGCGGCGGCGTGCTGATCACGCCACCGGTAACTTCAGATATTCTCGAGGGCATTACGCGGGCGACGATTATTGAACTTGCCCGCGAGGAATTGGGGATGCCGGTGACCGAACGCCCCATCAGCCGGACCGAATTCTACGTAGCTGATGAGGCGTTTTTTACAGGCACCGGCGTCCAGGTCGCGGCGATCGTCAACGTCGATCACCGGCCGGTCGGCTCCGGTGTGATGGGCCCGCTGGTCAAAGCCATCCGCGATCTATACTTCGACGTGGTGCGCGGGAAAGTGCGCAAGTATCGCCACTGGTGCGCGCCGGTGTACGCTGACGTGCGTGAGAGCCTGCCGGAAAAGTGGGCTAACGCAGCCGGAACGCCGACTCTGCGAAGCGCCCTTTAGGGTCAGTCGGCGATACGACCGGCTAAAGCCGGTGTTCCGTCCATTCTTCACGAATGCGAAGATAGGGGGTACAATGACCCTCACCCTCCACCCCCAAGCCCTCCTCCCTCTCCCGTTCTGACGGGAGAGGGAGGAGGGGGCGAAGGGGCAGTGGGTGAGGGTTTCTTATGGAATGGCAAACCGATAAACGGCTCGGCACAGCGTTCGGCATCGCGATCCTCGTCGCGCTGCTGCTGTTCGGTGTGGGCGTGTTCCTGTATCTGCGAAGCCGGCCGGTGGATCTGCTGACCTTCTTGGGCGGCCTGGCGATCGTCCTCTCGCTGCCAACGATGGCGGTCGTCGTCTATTTGCTGATCGGCTTGCGCCGATCCGGCTACGCGCTCGATCGCAACCAATTGACAATTATCTGGGGCGCGACCGGCCACGTGATCCCGACGCGCCTGATCGATCAGATCGTTTCAGCGGAAACCGTGTCGAGCCGTATCCGCTTCCGAGGCGGGCGTTGGCCAGGCCTGTGGGTGGGTCAAGGCGACGTGCCTGGAATCGGACTCACGTTGTTCAACGCCACCGCCGCATGGGAACAGCTGCTCTTCGTGATCACCGATATGGCCGCCTACGCCATCTCGCCGATCGATCGCGAGGGCTTCATCCAGGCGTTTGAGACACGCAAGGCCATGGGCCCCACTCAGGACGTGCTGCAAGCGTCCATTCGGCCGCCGCTCTTCGATCTGCCACTGTGGACGGATCGGGTCGCGCAGCGGCTGATGATCGGAGCGGGGTTTCTGTGCGCCGCGCTGTTTGCGTACGTCTGCCTGAGATACCCTGATCTGCCATCGCGTATTCCACTCCACTTCAACGCGGCGGGCGTTGCCGATCGCTTCGGCGGGCCGGATGAGGTCTTCATCCTGCCCGCGATCGGTCTGCTGGCTTTGAGCGCCAATGTCCTCGCCGGCGTGCCGATCTATCTGCGCGAGCGACTCCCGGCCTACCTGCTATGGGGCGGCGCGATCCTGGTGCAGGGGCTGTTGTGGGTCGCAGCGGTGACGCTGCTGGGGTAGGGCCACATGGAGTTCAACCCCAACACGGCTCTCGATTACGCCCGCGCCCTGTCCCGCCCCCGCCTGGTGGGCTCCGGCGAAGATGAAGTGGTCGCCCGCGAGATCGAGGCCAAACTACGCGGTTTGGGCTATCGGGTCGAACGCCAGCTGTTCCGCTTCTCCACCGGAGTCAATACCTTTATCCGCATCATGGTCTTCAGCAGCATGCTGTTGGTCGTCGCCGCCCTCTGGCTGCGCTGGATGGGGGCGTGGGCGGCGGTCATCCCGGCGCTCGCCGTTTTGCTGCCGGCTCTGCTGTTCGAGCGCGTGTTGCGGGCGGCCGAGTCTGGCTCGATTGCCCCAGAGCCGGGTGAGCCAGTCTCGCGCTGGACGGCGCTGTGCTTGCGGCTGGGGTCACGCTACAGTACCTCAAACATCATCGCCACACTGGACAGCCTGGTCGACCGCCCCGACCTGCCCCAGCTGGTTCTGGTGGCCCATTACGATTCGAAGAGCCAGCGCATCCCGCTGGTGGTTCGCATTGCGCTATTCGTCATGGCGATTGGCGGGGGCATTTTCTTCGCTGCGCTCAACGTGCTGGCTCTGCTGTTCCCAGAGCTCGGCCCGGCAATCAGCGCGCTGGGCATTGGGGTGCTGCTGGCCGCGATCCCGCTGATCTTCCTCGATGTGGGTAATGAATCGCCCGGCGCGATTGACGATGCCTCGGGCCTAGGCACCGTTCTGCATTTGGCTGAGTGCCTTGCCCGACGCAGCGATCGACTCGATCAACTAAGGGTGACGATCCTGAGCACCAGCGCTGAGGAGTTGGCCGTGATGGGCGCCGCAGCCTACGTACACCGGTATGAGCCTGTTTTGCGCTGGCAGGCTGACGCAGGTGGGTTGTACATTCTGAACTTCGATGGTGTCGGCGTGGCCGGTGACTTGTACGTCGACTCACGCGACCAAACCCGTCCGGGCCGGCTGGCCGAGATCGTGCAGCAGGCAAGCGCCGAGTTGGGGATACCGTTGAGGCGGTTCTCGCTGGTGGGCATGCTGTTCGATCACCTGCCCTTTGCCCGACACGGCTTTGACGCCGTGTCGCTGATCGCCATCGGCCGAGCCACGTTGTCCATCCACACTGCGGCCGACTCGGCCGATCGGCTACAGGTGCGCGGTTTCGAGCAGGCGGGGCATGTGGCGTGGCGTGTCATTGAGACGTTGGCGAGAACACGTACTTCGGCAACGGGACCAGCGCTGGCCTGATTGACGCCGTTTGCCTGCCGCCCTATAATTCAGCCAATAAACCACTGAGCAATAGTTTCTCCGGCAGGGAGGTTGCCATGTCCGAAACGGATAGCACCACTTCGCGTCCTAAACGTTTTCCCGAAGTCCCCGAAGCGTTCTGGACACACGCCCGGGCGGCGCGCGACGAAGCGGCACAGGCGGTGAAGCATCTCTTGCCCGATTCCTTCTGGGAACATCGACGCACCGCGCGGCGCGAAGCGCTCTTGGCTGTGCGCAGCCTGATTGACGCGGCACTCGAACGGACCGAAAAGAAGACGTAAGTGTTCTTGCTCGTCATCATTCTCGTGCCCATGATTGTGCCGAGTCCGTGACTCGGCACATGGGCGGCGAGTCAGTGCGAAGCCTCCCCATGGGACGGACTCGCCGCGAGCAGAGGAGAGCATAACAAGACTACCGCCTCGTCATCATCCACAGCAGTGCGAGGATCGCGGCAGCGATCGGCCACGGGCTCAATTCGCGGTAACCGCTGATGTCGAGCACGATCCCCGCCAGGAGTAGCGCCGCGAACATCAGCGTCCAGATCAGCCGGTTCATCGATTTATTGAGCGAATGAATCTCGCGTATTAAAGCGTCGGTGTTGGCCACGTTGACGCGGATGTCCCCGCGCAGCAGCGCGCCGATCAGCCGGTCGGCCTGTACCGGCAGGCGCACGATCGACCCTCCGATCTCGACCACCTGCGACCAGATCGTTCCCAGCAGCGATTCGCTCTGATCGCCGATCATTTTCCGCGCGAACGGCTCGGCGGACGCGAATAAGTTGAACTGCGGATCGATGCTCGTCGTCAGCCCCGATAGAATCCCCAGCGCCCGGCCCAGGAACAACATGTTCGCTGGAATCTGAAACGGCATTTGGTAGAGCAGCTGCCGGAACTCGAAAGCCAGCCCACGCACTTCATTCATATCGAGGTTGCGGATCTCGCCCATGCTGATGCCCCAATAGCGCGAGAAAACTTGCTCGGTCGCCCGCTCGATCCCTTGCACATCGGCCGACGGCAGCAGCCAGCCCGCAGCCTGCATCGCGCGCACCAGGCGATTCGCGTCGCGCAGCGCGATGCCGATGAACCCATCCCGCAGGCGCGCTTCGAGATCGGGCGTGACGTGGCCGACCATTCCGAAATCCACCACGTTAAGCGTGAAGCGTCCGTCACCGCGCGGCTCGACGAACAGGTTACCGGGATGCGGGTCGGCGTGGAAAAAGCCGTTGGCGAAGATCTGCTGCAGGTAGAACTCGAAGAGCGTCTTCGCCACGTCTTGCCGTTTCACGGCCTGCGCCTCGAAGTCGGCCCGGTCGATGATCTTGATCGCGCTGATGTCCTCCATGGTCAGCACGCGCCGCGTCGAGTGCGGCCAGTGGATCGCCGGGATGCGAATGTGTTCCCACTCGGCGAAGTCGGCCGCAAAGTGTTCCGCATTGCGCCCCTCGGCCAGGTAATCGATCTCTTCGTACAGCGTGGCACGGAACTCGTTAAACAGCGCGTCGAGGTCGGCCCGCCGCGTGATCGGCCGGTAGTGTTTCAGCCAGCCGATCGTCCAGCGAATCGCGTCGAGATCGACGGCGATGATCGCCTCGATGCCGGGCCGCTGGACTTTGACGACGACGTGTTCGCCGGCGGGCAGCGTCGCGCGGTAGACCTGCCCCAGCGACGCGGCGGCGATGGCCCGCTCGTCGAACGAGGCGAACGCGTTGCGGAGCGGCCTGCCCAACTCGGATTCGATCGCGGCGCGAATCGGTTCGAACGGCTCGACCGGCACTTCGTCTTGCAAGCCGGCCAGCTCGTCGGTGATCTCAAGCGGCAGAATGTCGACGCGGCTGCTAATGAACTGGCCGAGCTTGATCAGCACGCCGCCCAGTTCGACGGCCAGTTCCCGGAAGCGCCGCGCGAGATCGACGTAGCGCTTCAGCGCGGTGCGCCGCGCGATGCGCCGCCCGCCCAGGTTGCGGACGAATACGTCCCAGAAAATAGCCGAGAGGATCGCGCGGGCGAAAAAACGGACGATGCGGTTGCGGCGGCGGCGAAGAGACAGCGGTTGGACGAGGGCCATGCGCGTCTGTTTAAAGTGAGATCGGGGAGAGTATACAGCAAAGCAGGGCGGATTGGATGTTCCGCTCTGCTTGAGGTCACGAAGGCGATTGAGAATACTATCCTATCTCCGCCATGCGCTTCTTGAAGCTCAACAACAACTCCGTGTCGGACGGATCGGCGCCGTTGAGCACGCCGAGGTAGCCGCTGATCCAATCGCCGAACTGAATCATCGAAAGCATCTGCGCGAGCGGACTGTCCCCGCGTGCGGTCAGAATGTCGGTATCACAGCCTTGCAGCATCAAGATTTCGCGGGTGGCCTCGACACGCGCCGCGTTACGCGGATGGTCGCTCGACCCAGTCAGGAAGATCACCTTCAGCCGGCCGGCCATGTCGTCGGGGTACGTGCTGCCCAGCAGCGCGTTGTGATCGGCTTCGGGCAGCGCCTCGAACGCGGCGAAGTGTTTGCCGTTCTCGTTGATTTGCCCCTTCCAGCGGCGCGCCACTTCGGCGAAAGCGCCCGCGCCATAGACGATCGCGAAACGTCCCATGATCTGACCTGCCATGCGCTTGGCCAGATTCTTCACCACTGGCGAGTCTAGCCTGAGTTCGGCGTTCCACGCCCGCATGACTGCTGTCGCCTCTTTCAGGTGGGCGGACTGATCGTCGATCCAACCCAGCCGCGACCCAAACGCGATCAGGGGCACGAACGAGTAGCCCAGCGCCGCGCGGGGCTGCGACGGGTACGGCACGTGCATGAGTGGCGCGTCGAACTGCCTCGCCATTTCGCCGATCGTTCCGCCTGATGCGATCGCCAGCAGTTGACACCCGCGCTCGCGTGCCTGCTTGAATGCCGAGAGCGTCTCCTCGGTGTTGCCTGAATAAGAAGAGGCGATCACCAGCGTCGATGGGCCGCTCGCGAAACCGGGCAGCCTGTAATCGCGCGCGATGTGGATGGGGATGCCTCCTCGAGGCGCGGCCAGTGATGCCATCAGCGCGCCGCCGATGGCCGAGCCGCCCATGCCGGCGATCACCACCTGGCTGACCTGCCTGAACGATTCCGGTAAGTTGACTTTGCCGGCGTCCTGCCACGCCGCCTCGCACTGATCGGCCAGTCCGGCGATATGTTGAAACATCTCGTGTGGGTCGCGCTCGCGGATCGCGTACGCATCGTTCAGATCGATCATCGTTGTCCTTTGACTGTGAAGAAATTCGGTCGGAGTAGGGGTCGGCAGCTGCCGACTCCCTACGGCGTGTCATTTTCTTTTTTGTGCGCCGCGTGCAGTGCCATCTGGTACAC
>JBOGUH010000508.1:0-3752 GCA_050695975.1 Anaerolineae bacterium | reverse complement strand
AATCACCAGAGCGAATGTCTTGTCAATTCAGTATCCGGCTGGTATAATCCAATGCGCTGCCACCCTAGCTCAATCGGCAGAGCAACCGCTTCGTAAGCGGTAGGTTATCGGTTCAATTCCGATGGGTGGCTCTGTGTAGCAGCCCCAGCCGTGGGGCTTTTTTGTGTGCCGCGTATGACCACCTCTACTTCTCCACCTAACGTTATCCTCCGGCGCGACACCTGGCAATCTGTGTGGCGTTTCGCGACAAGCGACGCGCTGCTCGCCGGCTCCGTGTCCGGCCTGTCCATTCTGCTCACAGCCGCTGCAATCCTGCCGCAAACGCCGCAGGGTGATTCGACCGCGTATGCCCGCTGGCTGTCCGATACACAGATACGTTTTGGCGGTGCAGCCGGGGCTCTGGCGGCGCTGGGACTCTTCGATGTGGTTCACTCGATCGCGTTCCGCGCGCTGGCCGGTATCCTGGGCTTGACGCTGGTCGGGCGGCTGGTCGATCGGATCCAGGACTTCCAGCTCGCATCCCGACTCGCCGATCCGCCCCACGCCGCAGCCCACGCCATCGAAGTCAGCCGTTCAACTGACACGCTGCTTCGGCAGCTCCGAGGCTATCGCATCCGCAAGCGCGACGGGATGGCCACTGCCGATCGGCTGCCCCTGGCGTACCTGGGAGCGATCGCGGCGCATGGCGGGCCGTTGGTTCTGCTGTTAGGCATGATGCTATCGCCCCTGACCGACTGGCGCATCGAAGCTTTGAGCGCTCTTCCTGACACGACCGTCTCCGTCCCGGGCGCTCCGTACGCGCTGCGCACGTCAGACATCGACGCCGGGGGCGACGTCGGCCTGACGCTGTTTCGAGAAGGTGCGCCGGTCATCGACGGCGTCGCCGCGCCCGGCCGACCGTTAAGCGGAGGCGGGATAGGCTTGTTCGTGCATGACATCCTGCCTGCGCTGCGCGCCAGCGGCCAGGATGAAAACGGCCGGCCGCTCGACTTGCAAATCAGCCCCGACAGCGCGCCGTCCACCGAGCTGCTCCTCACCTTCGACGTGAACCGGCCCGACCCGTTCTTCGGCGCGCCGCGCGCGCAGCTGGCGGTGAGCGTCTCCTTTCAGGGCCGGGACGGCGATCGCGCGTACCGGGTCTCGGTTTTCAGCAGCCCCGACGCCAAACTGATCGCCGAGGCAGACCTGCGTCCGGGCGATCGCCTGAGCGCGAACGGCAGCTCGTTCGATTTTCAAAACGAATCGCACGCAGTCATCGACATTGTGCAGGCGCCATCGCAAGTCGTCATCCTCGCCGGCCTGATCGCCACGCTTGCAGGATTGGCGCTCGTCGCATTCTATCCGGTCCGGCGCATTTGGTTCATCACGACCGAGCAGGGCACGCGCATCCTGTGCGACGATCCCGATTTCGGTCTGGAACGATTCGCTGCTGCAGGAAGCCCGTCATGATCGTCGAAGCCGCGCTGGGGATTGCCGGCGGTGCGCTGATCGCCGCAGCGCTCGCCGGATTCCGCCGCGTGCGAAATTGGGAACGCGCCGCTCGACTTATCGCGATCATCGTTGCCGGACTGGCGCTGCTCGCCGCGGCGAGCCTGATCGTCATCCGTCCCACAGCGCTAGCGAGCCAGGTCGTCCTGGCGACGACGGCCATCATCGCCGGCGGAACTATCCAGTCGCTGAGCGTCGCAGCGTCTCCGGTCGCATTAGGCGTGGGCGGCGCGCTGCTGATGTATGTTGCACTGGCCGGCAAGAGTGATGCCGCCGCGCCGTTGACGTTCGTCGATTCGATCGCCGTGCTGACCAGCAGTCTGACTTTGCCGGCCATCGATGTGTCGGCGCGCGAGTGGCGCAAAGCCCACGATCATTTTGAGGCAGTCGTTGCGCTATGGATCGGTATCTCAGTCGCGTTGGCGGTGGGTGTCCTGACGAACCTGATCCAGCGCGGAACGTGGCTCGGCTCCACGCCTGAAGCCGCCTGGTCGATAGCCGCTTGGGTTGCATCGAGCGGCAGCCTGCTCGCGCGGCGCGGCCGATCACGCGCCGCGTTGATCTTCACCGCCGCGTTAGCCGTCGCGTTGGGCGCGTTAAGCAGTTAGAATGATAAGGAACGAATCGATGCAGACAGAGCGCGGCGCGCGCATCGTCATCGGCGTAGCGGGCGGGACTGGATCGGGCAAAACGACAGTCGCACAAGAGATCGT
Organism: Anaerolineae bacterium; assembly: GCA_050695975.1. GTDB lineage: Bacteria > Chloroflexota > Anaerolineae > Fen-1058 > Fen-1058 > DASSFZ01. The sequence goes on along the minus strand of JBOGUH010000508.1, from coordinate 1,551 downwards.
CAAGCGCGTCCGCCCGGATCGGCTCACGTACATTCAGCACGACTCGTATTATCGTGACTGGAGCGAGCTGCCGCTCGCCGATCGGGATCATCGCAACTTCGACCATCCGGATTCGCTGGAAACCGAGCTGCTGATCGACCATTTGAAGCAGCTGCGCGAAGGCCGCGCGATCGATTTGCCAGTCTACGACTTCCGCGCCCATTCGCGCACATCGGCGACGCGGCGCGTCGAGCCTAATCCGGTGATCCTAGTGGAGGGCATCTTAATCTTCGTCGAGAAAGCGCTGCGCGACCTGATCGACGTCAAAGTTTTCGTCGACACCGACGCCGATCTGCGCTTCATCCGCCGCCTGAAGCGCGACATTGCCGAGCGCAGCCGGACGATGGAATCGGTGATCGACCAGTATCTCGCGACGGTCCGCCCGATGCATTTGGAGTTCGTCGAACCGAGCAAGCGCTACGCCGATCTGATCATCCCCGAGGGCGGCTTCAACACCGTGGCGCTGGACGTGGTCGTTGCGCGGATCGAGGGAATGCTGACTGCTAAGGATGAGGGATGAAGGATGAGGGGTGAAGGGCAAACACGGTCGGAGGCATCTCTCGAAGATCTCCCGCGAAGGGGCACAGCGGAGGGGAATGATGCCGAATGGCTGGAAGAGTTCGAAGCGGCCGCGCGCCGATCCTTAGAAACGCGGATGCGTTACGCGTTCATCCACACTTACAAGCCGGTGCTGGACGACGCGCCTTATCGCGCCTTCGACACGATGGAAGACTACCGGCGCTGGTGCGAAGAAAACCTGCCGGATTGGTTAGGCTATGGCCGCTCCTTCGACTCCGCTCAGGACAAGGTTTGAATATCGTCAGGCACAGGCAGTGCGCGACGCGTTCGCCCGGCACGGCGTTCGATACTTGTTCATCGGCAAAGCGGGAGCGATCTTGCTGGGTTTCCCAGATACCACCCAGTATGCAGACTTGTTCGTAGACCGCTCGCCGGACCATGGTCGCGCGCTAGTGGCGGCGCTACGCGCACTGGGAATCGCCCTGACCGACGATCAGGCGGGCGACATCGAACGCGGTAAGGTCTTCATCCAACTCAAGAATGGCCCATTTGACCTCGATCTCGTTTTCGCGCCGGACGGTATCGAGCGCTTCGAGGATGCCTGGCGGCGGCGCATTGAGGTCGAGGGCTTTCCGGTCTGCCACCCGGATGACATCATTGCCAGTAAAGCGGCCGCCAACCGAACGAAAGATCGCGAAGTGCTGCCACGCTTGCGCTCTTTCCGCGAGTATTGGATGCAGCACCGATCGCCCAGGTCTTGAAATCGAACAACCCTCTGCTTTTTCGCCGCGGAGACCGCAATGACCGCCGAGAAAACCTTTTTGAAAGGCGCCACTCTGAAGTGGGGTTGCCGCATCGGTGGCGGCAGCGTTCTTCTGCCCGCTGTGACGATGGGCCGCGAGGCGCTCGTGTCGGCCGGCACGGTGATGGGGCGCGACATCCCCAATCGAACGGTGGCAGCGGGCAATCCCGCCCGGCTGATCGGGCCGGTAC